>NZ_JBFAKV010000018.1:181120-191805 GCF_040655895.1 Streptomyces sp. NPDC050264 | reverse complement strand
ACACCGCAACCCTCCGCGACGCCCGCGGACACCGCCTGGACCGCGAGTCCTGGGGCCGTCACCACCGCTGAGTCCGCCGCGTAAGCCGCAACCTGTTCAACCTGTGCAGCCCCGCCCGTCACCGGTGCGGGGCTGCCTCTTGGGTACGCCGCGGGCGTCCCGTACTGTCGCCACCGCGCAGCGGAGCACAGCCTGCAGTCGAAGAAGAGACCTGGCACGGTGCAGCGCAAGGCGCACCGGGGGCAATGTCGCGGTGCGCGTACCGCCGATGAAATCGCCGCAGTGGCGATGGGATGTGCGGGCCAGGCGTATTGGTGATGGCCGACCAGGCGCACGCGCGCGGGTCACTCAGGAGATCGCCGTCGATCTCACCTGGGTTCAGTACCCTCCCAACAGCGCGTCGGAGCCCTTGGCCGCCCCTTCGCGCAGCCTCTGCCCACCCCACTACCCGTGTGCGGCATCCGAGCCCGAACTCAGACTCGACGTGCGGATCGCGAGGGTTTGGAGGGAGGGGTCGACCTCAGTCGCATACCCGGTCGGAAGTGCCGGAATTCCGCGTCGCCCGATCGCGGCGTCGCGACGGGGGAAGAACTGTCACCTCGCGTTCAGCTAGTGACAGGTGAACAATTGAGACGGCCACACCAGAAAAAGTGCCCTTAATACCAGATTCGCCGATTACGGCACGATCGCCGCTCGACTGTTCTATGGTCAAGGAACAGCCTCCCCCGCATCAGTCAGATGCCGGCGATAGAGGTTCTTTTCCGCAGTAGAGCGAGCCTGCGGATCGCGAACGCCGGGCCCCGCATCCACTCCCGCGGATGTCGTTGCGGCCCGGACCGTCCCTCGGAGCAGTCTGACGCCGGATCAGCCCATGCCCCCGGCGGCTTGGAGGGAGTGCTCCGCGGTGCCACAGGGGGTCGCGTCGCACAGGGCACGAGGCCGCCGCATCCGAAGCGGCGGCCTCCGCCATGACACCCGACGTGCGGTTCCTTCGTCCTCGCGTTGTTCGTGCCTGTGGTGCAACACGCAAGGAAAGAGCACCCCGATCAACAACGAATGGCCCGTTCCCAAGAACGCCTGTCGCATCGTGCGCCTGCACGGAGAACTAGACATCGCGTCCTTCCCCGACCTCACCCTCCTGCTACGAGGCATCAGCGCCGAGGAACGAGACGCCTGGACCATCGTCGACCTACGGCCGGTCACGTTCATGGACTCCACTGCGATCCGCGAACTGCGCACCGCCCTGGACAACTGTCACCGAGTGGGCCACGGACTGCGCCTGGTCTACGACCAGCCTTTCATCAGCCGCCTGCTGGCCCTCCACGGTGCGACAGGACAGTTCCCGCGCTACGCCAGCACCGACGACGCCTGGGCAGGACGCAAGGCACTCCCGAAGCACTGATCCGCACCCTCAGGAGATCTACCACCACATGTAAGGACCACAGCGATTTGCCCAGCTGATGATCCCGGCGGATCGCTGAGTACGACTCGACCTTCGACTTCGAGTCAACTACCAGGCCCGCAGCGAAACACACCATGTGTTATTCAGTGTCCGATCCGGCATCGCCACTGTTTACTGCTGCATCCGCGAGGCGATCGACGCCTTGGCCGTGCTCGCGCCGACGCTCGACGAGTGGTAGTGACAGCGCGCACTCTGCTGATCGCTTCCTCGTAGTGGTGGAGGGTGGCACGTGGATCGGCGTTCTCCCACCGTAGGCGCCGGAGGTTGTCTTCGGCTCGCTCGACGTCTCGCGCAACGCAACGGATGCTCCGTGAGCGACCGAGCTGCGGGTAACGACGGTCCTCGGTCACACGTGTTGGTGTGTATGTTCTCCCGTGTGCGCTATGAGGAACAGCAGTTGATCGTGGACCGGTACCGCCTGGAGGAGCAGCTCGGCCGAGGGGGGATGGGTACCGTCTGGCGGGCATGGGACGAATTGCTGCAGCGCATGGTCGCGGTCAAGGAACTGCACCTGCCGGGCGACGGCACCGAGCACGCGGAACTCCTGTCACGCGTCTTGAGGGAAGCACGGGCGATCGCACGTGTCTCACATCCCCACGTGATCGAAATCTTCGATCTCGTCGACCACGCCGGTCTGTTGTGGATCGTCATGGGGTACGTGGACGGGCTGTCTCTCGCCGACCACCTTGCCACCGCCGGGCGAATACCCCCGCACCAGGTCGCCAAGATCGGTCGTGAGGTGGTGTCCGCGCTCGACGCCGTGCACGCTGTCGGAGCGCTGCACCGAGACGTCAAGCCCGCCAACATTCTGCTGCGCCGTGACGGCAGCGCAGTGCTCACGGACTTCGGCATCGCGGCACTGCGGGAGGGAAGCGTCCACACAGCGGCGGGCGGAGTCCTCGGCTCGGCGGAGTACATGGCTCCGGAGCGGCTGCACAGCCGGCCTGCCGGTCCTGCCAGTGACCTGTTCAGCCTGGGCGCCACTCTGTGTACGTTGCTTGACGGGCAGTCACCTTTCGCCCGCGACAACGCCGCCGCGACGCTGCACGCCGTCGCCTTCGAACCGCCCGAGCTCGCGCTTCCCGCTTCTCCCCTGCGCGATGTACTGACGGGGCTCCTGGAGAAGGAGCCTGAGAGACGCCCCACAGCCGAGCAGGTCGTCCGTGCGCTGGACTCCGTCGCGGTGAGCGAGCCGCTGTCGCCGACTCTGCGCCAGCCGCGCAGTGAACTGCGTCGACGGCGCAGGACCTCTCCGCGTTGGGGGGCCGTTGCCCTCGTGCTGTGCGTCGTGGTCGCGGGCGGCATCACTGCCTACAAGGTGGGAGGCGGGCCGTCCGGCGACGAGCAGGCAGGTGTGTCTGCGGCGCAGGTGGATGCCGTCATGGCCGCTCCGGATGGGGCCGGGCGGTACTGGCTGTTTTCCGGTGACCGGTACACCAAGGTGCGGGTGGAAGACGGCAAGGGCAGCCGGCTCTCAAAGGCAGCCGCACTGACCGGATGGGAGAAGAGCTTCGGTGGACTGCCACGCTTCACCCAGGGGATCGACGCCGTCATGCAGACCCCCGACGACAAGAACCGGTATTGGGTCTTCTCCGGCGACCAGTACGTCCTCATCGAAGTTGCCAACGGCGGCCGGGCGGGAGGACGCCTGTCCGGACCTGAATCACTGAAATCGTGGAAGAGCTTCGGTGATCTGCCCAACTTCTCTCACCGCATAGATGCCGTGATGCAGAGTCCGGACAACGCCAACCACTACTGGCTGTTCTCCGGCAACCAGTACATCGTGGTCGCAGTCTCCGAGGCCACCCACACCGATACCTTGCTGGCTGGTCCCAGTCCTTTGAAGAACTGGAAGAAGAGCTTCGGCGGCCTCCCGCGGTTCTCCCAACGTATAGACGCCACTCTCCAGGACCCGGCGGACGTCCACCGCTACTGGGTTTTCTCCGGCGATCAGTACATCACCATTGAGGTCGCCGAAGGGCGGCGGGCGCAGGGCAGGATCAGCGGGCCGGAAAAGCTCGAGGAATGGATGGTCGTGTGACCGGCGCCATCCCGCAGTAGCCGATGTGGCGCCTGAGCGAGGTTGGCGGAAATCGGAGGGCCGGTGGCGCACCGTATTTGTCGGGGGCGTCGGACTGCGTCGCGAGCCCGGTCCGTGCTCGTTCCACGGCCTGGACGAAGCCGTAGACCACTTTGTGATCGAAGCTCGCCATCTTGCGGCTACCGAGCACCGGGAACACGTGATGCTCCAAGAGCGAGTCGAGGCGTCGAACGGACCCGGCCGCCAGGTGACGCTGGTTCACCCTCCACTCCTGCGCGTACTCCTCGAAGCTCTCACGGAACCGGCCTCGAGACTGGCCGAGCGGCCCTATGATCTGCGCCACGCCGGGATCTCCTTCTGGCTGTACTTCTGCGTGGATCCGGCTGAGTATGCGCGCCGGGCGGGGCGGAGTATTGAGGTCCTCTTGCGCCACTACGCGAAGTCTCTGGACGGTGTGCAGGAGCAAGCGAACCGCCTCATCGAGCAATCGACGCAGGAGTGGGACCGCGTCAGCCAGGGCGCGGAGTCTGCGGGGCGAGAAGTGGATTCTGGTCCGTGACTGGTCCGGAAGAGCTGGTCTGAGTTGGGATAGCTGTGGGAGATATCGGGGGCCCTCGCAAAGCGCCTCGATGTCGACCGCCTTGTAAGTAGGGCGCCTGACGGCTAAAAGCCCAGATCAGGCGCCCACTTTTGTGGCCCTAGAAGAACCCGAGCTTCTTCGCCGAGTACGAGACCAGAAGGTTCTTCGTCTGCTGGTAGTGCTCCAGCATCATCTTGTGGTTCTCCCGCCCGATCCCCGACTGCTTGTACCCGCCGAACGCCGCGTGCGCTGGATATGCGTGGTAACAGTTCGTCCATACGCGGCCCGCCTGGATCGAACGGCCCGCGCGGTAGGCCGTGTTCATGTCGCGGGTCCAGACGCCGGCGCCGAGGCCGTACAGCGTGTCGTTGGCGATTTTGATCGCGTCGTCGAAGTCGGTGAACGAGGCCACCGAGACGACCGGGCCGAAGATCTCCTCCTGGAAGATGCGCATGCGGTTGGAGCCCTCGAAGATGGTGGGCTGGACGTAGTAGCCGCCCGCCAACTCACCCTCGTACTCGATGCGTTGGCCGCCGGTGAGGACCTTCGCGCCCTCCTGCTGGCCGATGTCCAGGTACGAGAGGATCTTCTGGAGCTGGTCGTTGGAGGCCTGGGCGCCGATCATCGTGTCGGTGTCGAGCGGGTGGCCGGGCCTGATGGCCTCGGTGCGGGCGATCGCCGCTTCGAGGAACTCGTTGTAGTGGCCCTGCTGGATGAGTGCGCGGGACGGGCAGGTGCAGACCTCGCCCTGGTTGAGGGCGAACATCGTGAAGCCCTCGAGGGCCTTGTCCCGGAAGTCGTCGTCCTTGGCCCACACGTCGTCGAAGAAGAGGTTCGGCGACTTGCCGCCGAGTTCGAGGGTGACCGGCTTGATGTTCTCGGACGCGTACTGCATGATCAGCCGGCCCGTCGTGGTCTCGCCCGTGAACGCGACCTTCGCCACGCGGGAGCTGGAGGCCAGCGGCTTGCCCGCCTCGACGCCGAAGCCGTTGACGATGTTGACGACGCCCGGCGGGATCAGGTCCGCGACGAGGCTCATCCAGAAGTGGATCGACGCGGGCGTCTGCTCGGCCGGTTTGATGACGACCGCGTTGCCCGCGGCGAGCGCCGGGGCCAGCTTCCACGTCGCCATGAGGATCGGGAAGTTCCACGGGATGATCTGCGCGACGACGCCGAGCGGCTCGTGGAAGTGGTAGGCGACGGTGTCGTCGTCGAGCTCCGAGAGGCTGCCCTCCTGGGCGCGGAGGGCGCCCGCGAAGTAGCGGAAGTGGTCGATCGCGAGGGGGATGTCGGCGGCGAGGGTCTCGCGGACCGGCTTGCCGTTCTCCCAGCTCTCGGCGACCGCGAGCTGTTCGAGGTTCTGCTCCATCCGGTCGGCGATCTTCAGGAGGACATCGGCGCGGGCGCCGGCGGAGGTGCGGCCCCAGGCGGGCGCGGCGGCGTGTGCGGCGTCCAGGGCGCGCTCGACGTCCTCGGCGGTGCCGCGCGCGATCTCGGTGAACGGCCGCCCGTCGACCGGGCTCGGGTTCTCGAAGTACTGACCGCGGGCGGGCGGCACGTACGCGCCGCCGATGAAGTGGTCGTAGCGGGCCTGGTAGGAGACGACGGAGCCCTCGGTGCCGGGCGCGGTGTAACGGGTCATCTTGGCTGGCCTCCCGTGCGGGCTGCCCGCCGTTGGGCAGCCGTCGTCCCGGAGGCTAGGAACCGGAACGTTGCAGCTACGTTGCGTACGGGTCGTCCGGGGCCCGCTGCTCCTCGTCCAGCGCGGCCAGCCGGGCCAGGACCGGCGGGGTCGGCCTGACCGCCGCCAGCGCCTGCCACACGGCCAGGTCGTCCTCGCCCCACGGGGCGTGTGCCCAGTCCGTGAGCAGGTCCGGGTCGCCGCGCGCGATGAGCGCCGCCCGCAGCCCGTCGGCGAGCCCGCGTCGCATACGGGCCACCGCCGGGGCCTGGGAGGCAGGCAGCAGCGGACCCTGGTAAGCGGACGCCGCGGCCGTCACCGCGCCCGAGCCGAGACGCCGCTCGACCGTCGCCAGGTCCGAGTCGACCGGCACGGCGAGGCGATAGGGGCGCGAGGTCAGGACGTCGGGGCCCAACACCCGGCGCAGGCGCGCCAGTTCGGCCCGGAGCGTCACCGGTGTGACCGACTCGTCCTCGTACAGGAAGCACAGCAGTTCGTCGCCGGTCAGGCCCTCCGGATGGCGGGAGAGGAGCACGAGCAGCTCGCTGTGGCGGCGGCTGAGGCGGATCTTGTGGCCGCCTCCGGTGAGCAGCAACGCCTCGTCGCGGCCGAGCACGCTCAGGCGCAGGCCGGGGCCGGCCGCCGCCGGGGGCGTGAGCAGCGCGAGCTGGGACTCCGCCGCGCGGGCCACCGCCTGTACGAACGCGAGGCTGTGCGGATGCGCGAGCCCGTCCCCGCCGGTGATGTCGACCGCGCCGAGCAGCCGGCCCGAGCGCGGGTCGTGCACCGGGGCCGCCGCGCAGGTCCACGGCTGGACGCTGCGGATGAAGTGCTCGGCGGCGAACACCTGGACCGGACGGTCCACGGCGACCGCCGTACCCGGCGCGTTCGTCCCCATCGCCGACTCCGACCAGCGGGCGCCCGGCACGAAGTTCATGCCGCCCGCCCGCCGCCGGGTGGCCGGATGCCCCTCGACCCACAGCAGTCGGCCGTGCGCGTCGCACACGGCGAGGAGATGCTCCCCGTCCGTCGCGAACGTGCCCATCAGCTCACGGAACAGCGGCATCACCCGGGACAGCGGATGCTCCGCGCGGTACGCCCCGAGATCGCCGTCGGTCAGCTCCACCGACGCGGCGGAGTCCGGGTCGACGTGCGCGCCCGCCGAACGGCGCCAGGAATCGGCGACCACCGGGCGCACCGGGCGGGCGACGGTGCCCGCCGCGGTGAACCGGTCATGGGCGCGGCGCAGCACCCGGACCCGCTCGGAGGGATCGGCACCCGGCTCCAGGGCCACCCAGGGATCGGTCAACTCGGCCTCCAGGACGGCGATGCGGTCAGGACATCGTCGCCCCGCGGGCGCGCGTCGACAAGGCGCCGGGCACGGATCACCCGAGGTGGCACATGCCGCGGGACAAGAGGGTCAGGCGAAGTTCACCATCCTGATGTAGCGCGACCAGTCCCAGTAAGGGCCCGGATCGGTGTGGTCGGTCCCGGGCACCTCGACGTGGCCGATGATGTGGTCGCGGTCCATCGGAATGCCGTACCGCGCGCAGACCGAGGCGGTCAGGGCCGCCGACTGCTCGTACATCGCGTCGGTGAAGTACTCGGGCCGGTCGACCCAGCCCTCGTGCTCGATGCCGATGCTGCGCGTGTTGTAGTCCCAGTTGCCCGCGTGCCAGGCGACGTTCTTCTCGCGTACGCACTGCGCGACGTGCCCGTCGGCCGAGCGTACGAGGTAGTGGATGGAGACCTGTTTGTCGGGGTTCTGGAAGATCTTCACGGCGTCGGCGTACGTCTCCTGCGTGACATGGATGATCACGTAGTCGATCGGATACGACGAAGGACGGTTGGCCGCCGTGTAGTTGGAGGTGCTCGCGGGGACGGACTGGGCCGGCGGATAGTCGACGGCCTGCGCCTGGGCGCCGGCCCGGACCGCGGGCAGCAGCGCACCGGGCACCGCGGCAGCGGCGGCCAGCGCCCCGGCCTGCAGGAGACGGCGGCGGCTGGGGTGGGGGAGGTCTCTTGCTCGGTCCATGACGATCCTGCCTCTCGGATGACTCGGACGGTGGGGGGAACCGGCGGCGCCGAAGGTTCAGCGCCCGGGACGCGGCAGCGTCGCCGCGATCTCACGCAGCCGCGCGTGCACTCCGCGGTGCGTCTCGCGCGCCGGCAGCCACTCCTTGCGGAGCTTGGCGGCGCACGTGCAATTGGTGTCGCACACGTTCGCCAGCGGTGACTCCCCGGTCTTCGTGGCGAACTGGTAGGCGTCCAACTCGCCGAACCCGTAGTCCCGTACGAGCCATCGCACCAGGTCGAGCTGGGATATCCGGAACGCGTCCTCCAGCGGGCGCGCCGATCCTGTCGAGATGACGTGCGTGTCCGACTCGATGCGCGGCCACGGTGTCGCCACACCCTTGAGCAGCTCCACCACGACGACGGTCCGCATCGCGCACTCCACGGCGACCCCGCACGTCTCGCCCTCGCCCTGCCGCGCGTGCCCGTCGCCCAGGCTCAGCAGTGCGCCCTCGACGTTCACACCGAGGTAGCAGGTGACGCCCGCCCGCATCTCGGGCGTGTCCATGTTCCCGCCGTGCGCGTCGGGCACCAGCGCCGAGCGCACCTCCAGGCCGGCCGGCGCGACGCCGACCGTGCCGTGCAACGGGTCCATCGGCAGCTCCGCCGTGAACTCGCTGTACCGTGCGGCGAATCGGGCGGTGCGCCGGTCGCGGTCGAGCTCCCAGATCCACACCGTCTCGGGCAGGGGCGGCTGGAGCGAGGCGGTGGTGTGCGTGGACGTCAGCGCGCCGAACAGCGGCACCGTCGTGGACGCGGCCCGGTCCCGGGCGGGCTCCACCGACGCGAAGTGCACCGCGACCGTGTCGCCCGGCTGGGCGCCCTCGATGTGGAAGGAGCCCGTCTGGGGGTTGAGGTACGGGAACTCGCACACCTGGGACACGAGGTCCTTCTCCGAGCGGACCCGGCCCGCGAAGCAGTCCTCGGTGAACAGGTCCGGGACCGTGCCCGGAGCGATCCGCGCAATCGGCGGCGCACCCCCGAACGTCCAGGCGTACGTGCCGGGTTCGGGCCGGACGGTGAGCACCCTGGGGTCGGTCATGTCGGCTGAACTCCGCTCCGTGGACAGCGGCGAACGTTCTGGGGCAGAACCCGACGCCGCCACCCGTCGGAGGGACGGGAGCGGCGCCTCGCCTGAAGTACGGTACGGGGCCCGCGGGTTGCGGCGGAAGGGGGCGCGGTGCACCTGTGGACAACGCGTCCGATGTGAACAACTGCACGTCAGAGGTCCGAACCACTGGCGGCGACCGTCGAGATCGGGCCGCCGCGGGGTGGTGGTTGCGGGACGGCGGTTCAGGCCGCTTGCGCCACACCCATCGGATCGTCGAGCACCGTCCGCACCACGGAGTGCGCGGCGCCGAGCAGCGGGCCGTCCGAGCCGAACCGGGAGACGGCGACCCCGTCCGCCGGCGTCGCCGTGCGCCGCGTCAACTCCCGCTCCAGGGAAGGCAGCAGCCACGGCGCGAGACGCGAGAGCGCGCCGCCCAGCACCACGGCGCGCGGGTCGAGCAGATTCACCGCCCCGGTCAGCGCGATGCCCAGCGCGGTCCCGGCGCCGCGCAGCGCACGCCGGGTGTCCGTGTCGCCCGCCGCGGCCCGCTCGGCCAGCAGTGACACCCGGTCCGCGCCCGGCTCGACGCCCGCCGCGCGCAGCACCGCCTCCTCGCCCGCGTACTGCTCCAGACAGCCGCGCCCGCCGCACGGGCAGGCCGGGCCGTCGGGACGTACCGGCACATGCCCGAGCTCGCCCGCGAACCCCCGGGTGCCGCGCAGCAGTCGACCGTCGACGACGAGGGCGGCGCCGATACCGATCTCCGCCGACACATGCAGGAAGTCCGCCGGGGAATCCGCGGCGAGCCAGAGTTCGGCGAGCGCGCCGAAGTTCGCCTCGTTGTCGACCCGCAGCGGCACCTCGCACGGCAGGAGCGCGGCCACGTCCGTGTCGTGCCAGTCCAGGTTCGGGGCGCGGACGACGGTGTGGGTGCCGCGCGCCACGAGACCGGGCACCGCGACGGCGAGCCCCGCCGGTCGCAGCCCCGCGGCCGCCGCCTCCTCGGTCACCTGCCGGACCAGCGCCGCGAGATCACCGAGCACGGGGCGCGGCGCACGCCCCCGGTTGCCGACCCGCAGCTCTGCGCGGGCGCGCACCTCGCCGCGGAGATCCACCGCGCACACCGCGAGATGGTCGACGCCCACCTCGGCGCCGAGCCCGGCGGGGCCCCGGCCGCTGACCGCGAGCGCGGAGCCGGGGCGGCCCACACCGCCGGGCCGCTGCGGCCCCAGCTCCTCCAGCAGACCGACCCGGATCAACTCGTCGACCAGCGTGGAGACCGCCGCCCGGGTCAGCCCGATGCGGCCCGCCACCGAGGCCCGGGACAGCGGCCCCTCGGCGGCGACCGCGTGCATCACGCGGGACAGGTTGCGGCGGCGCATGCCCTGCTGGGTGTCGGGCGTCCCCGGCCTGGGCCGGTGCAATGGTGCGGTCATGCGCTCATGTTCCCAGGGTGCGCGGCGGGCGCCGCGCCCAGGTCCGGCGTGCGCGGCCCGGCGTGCACGGCCCGGCCGCGCGCCCGGCCACCGAAGCGGCCAGGGTCGCGGCCGCTCCGGCGGCGGCGCCGGGCTCGACCGGAGTCATGGCCGTTCCGGCAGCGGTGCCGGGCACGACCGGGGTCATGGCCGTTCCGGCAGCGGTGCCGGGCACGACCGGGGTCATAGCCCCTACGGCAGCGGTGCCGGTCCCGACCCGGGTCACGGCCGCTCCAGTGGCGCCGCGCCCGCCTGGGGCCGCGTCCGCTGCCGTGCTCGCCAGGGTCATGGTCGCTGCCGCGCTCGCCCGGGTTACGGTCGC
>NZ_JBFAKV010000018.1:0-181029 GCF_040655895.1 Streptomyces sp. NPDC050264 | reverse complement strand
TACGTTCGCTCCAGCAGCGCCGCCGCGCCCGCCTGGGGCCGCGTCCGCTGCCGCGCTCGCCCGGGTCACGGTCGCTCCAGCAGCGCCGCCGCGCCCGCCTGGGGCCGCGTCCGCTGCCGCGCTCGCCAGGGTCACGGTCGCTCCAACAGCGGCGCCGCGCCCGCAAGGACCTCCGAGATCCGCTCCAGCGCCGCGTCGTCCCGCTCCACCGGGTCGAGGACCGGGCCGCGCGCGGTGTCCCAGCGCCGCGCGACGGCCGCCGGGGCCTCGCCGGTCAGCAGGCCCGCGGCCTGCGCGGCGGCGCCGAGCGCCACGAGTTCGCGGGCCTCGGGGACCTGGACGGCCCGTCCCGACAGGCGGCGCACCGTCTGCTGCCAGGCAGTGCCGCGCGCGCCGCCGCCGATCAGCAGCAGCGGAGCGGACCGGTCGGCCTCGTCGTCCAGGACGCGGTCGAGGGCGCCGAGCAGCGCGTGCACGGCTCCGTCGTACGCCGCCTGCAGCAGCTGCCCGCCGGTCGTGTCGTGCCGCAGGCCGGTCAACAGGCCGGAGGCGTGCGGCAGATCGGGTGTCCGCTCGCCGTCCAGGTAGGGCAGGACCGTCGCCGCGCCGCCCGCTTCGACGGCCTCCCGGTCCAGGCCGAGGAGTGCGGCGATCCGGTCCACGGCGAGGGTGCAGTTCAGGGTGCAGGCCAGCGGCAGCCAGTCGCCGTGGGCGTCCGCGAATCCGGCGACGATGCCGCTTGCGTCGGTGGGGCGGTGCCGTGACACCGCGTACACCGTGCCGGAGGTGCCCAGGCTCAGCACGGGCGTGCCCGGCAGCAGGCCGAGGCCGAGCGCGGCGGCGGCGTTGTCCCCGGTGCCCGCGGCGACCAAAGTGCCCTTGGCGAAGGGGAGTTCGCCCTCGGTGTCGCGGACGGTGCCCGCGACCTCACCCGGTCCGACCACCCTCGGCAGCAGCGCGGGGTCGAGGCCGACCCGCCCGAGGACGTCCTCGTCGTACGCCTCGGTCGCCGACGCCCACCATCCGGTACCGGACGCATCGCCCCGGTCGGTCGTGCCCGTGCCGGTCAGCCGCCCGGTCAGGTAGTCGTGGGGGAGGCGCACCGCCGCTGTGGCGCGGGCCGCCTCGGGCTCGTGCTCGGCCAGCCACGCCCACTTCGACACGGTGAAGGAGGCGCCGGGCACGCTGCCGAACCGGTCCGCCCACACCTTCGCCCCGCCCAGCTCGTCGACCAGGCGCCGGGCCTGCGGCGCGGAGCGCACGTCGTTCCACAGCAGCGCCGGACGCACCGGCTTCCCCTGCGCGTCGAGCGTGACCAGCCCGTGCTGCTGCCCGCCGACGGACACGGCCGAGGCGCGGCGCGCCGCGTCGCCGCACTGGGCGAGCGCCGAGCCCAGCGCGGTGTACCACTCCTGCGGGTCGCTCTCGCGGCCCGCGCCCGAGGTCACCGTGTGCGACGCCTGCCCACTGGCCACGACCGCGCCGGTGGCGACATCGACGACCAGGGCTTTCGTGGACTGCGTGGAACTGTCCACCCCTACGACGTATGGGCCGAGGGGTCCATCGGCAGCTGACATGCGGCTCTCCTGATTTCCGGCGTTCCCGTGAGCGAGACGTGACCGGGAAGGTCCGATGGCGGTCGGCTCTTCCCAGCGGCGTGCTCGCATACTAATTTGTAAAGCGCCATGACGAAATAGGCGGGCGGCAGGACATCGCCATGCCGCCGGCCACCGGCGAGGGAGCCGCAAGATGACGTACCAGCCCACCCCCGACGACAAGTTCAGCTTCGGCCTGTGGACCGTCGGCTGGCAGGGGCGCGACCCGTTCGGCGACGCCACCCGGCCCGCGCTCGACCCGGTCGAGTCCGTACAGCGTCTGGCAGAGCTCGGCGCGTACGGCGTCACCTTCCACGACGACGACCTGATCCCCTTCGGTGCCTCCGACACCGAGCGCGAGTCCCACATCAAGCGCTTCCGGCAGGCCCTCGACACCGCGGGCCTGGTCGTTCCGATGGCCACCACGAACCTCTTCACGCACCCGGTCTTCAAGGACGGCGGCTTCACCGCCAACGACCGCGACGTACGCCGCTACGCGCTGCGCAAGACGATCCGCAACATCGACCTCGCCGCCGAGCTCGGCGCGAAGACGTACGTCGCGTGGGGCGGCCGCGAAGGCTCCGAGTCCGGCGGCGCCAAGGACGTCCGGGACGCCCTCGACCGCATGAAGGAGGCCTTCGACCTCCTCGGTGACTACGTGGTCGAGCAGGGTTACGACCTCAAGTTCGCCATCGAGCCCAAGCCGAACGAGCCGCGCGGCGACATCTTCCTGCCCACCGTCGGCCACGCCCTCGCGTTCATCGAGCGCCTGGAGCGCCCGGAGATGTACGGCGTCAACCCCGAGGTCGGCCACGAGCAGATGGCCGGTCTGAACGTCCCGCACGGCATCGCCCAGGCCCTGTGGGCGGGCAAGCTCTTCCACATCGACCTCAACGGCCAGTCCGGCATCAAGTACGACCAGGACCTGCGCTTCGGCGCCGGCGACCTGCGCGCCGCGTTCTGGCTCGTGGACCTGCTGGAGACCGCCGGGTACGAGGGCCCGCGGCACTTCGACTTCAAGCCGCCGCGGACCGAGGACTTCGACGGTGTGTGGGCGTCGGCGGCGGGCTGCATGCGCAACTACCTGATCCTCAAGGACCGTGCGGCCGCCTTCCGCGCCGACCCCGAGGTACAGGAGGCGCTCCGCGCGTCCCGCTTGGACGAGCTGGCGCAGCCGACCGCGGCCGACGGGGTCGCCGGACTCCTCGCGGACAAGGGCGCGTTCGAGGAGTTCGACGTCGAGGCCGCCGCCGAGCGCGGCATGGCCTTCGAGCGCCTCGACCAGCTGGCGATGGACCACCTGCTGGGCGCGCGCGGCTGACGCCACCGGTACGCGGCGGACGCCACGGGGGGAGCGGCGGACGGCAACTTCCCCCGGGGGGTCGCGCATCGGCCCCCAGTGCGGGGACTCTGGGGGCATGTCCGCGCCCCCGCCTCCGCCACATCCGCCCCCGCCGCCCAGCGATCAGCCACCCACCGGCGGCGGATTCGGCCCGCCGTCCGGCGGGCCGTTCGGTGCGCCCGCGCCCGGCGGACCGCGGCGCCCCGGGCGGCGCCCCTTCCTCCTGATCGCCGTACTGGTCGCCGTCGTGGTGATCGTCGGCGCCGTCGTGCTCGTGTCGACGCGCTCCTCGGGCGGCGACGACAAGCCCTCGCCCGACAGGAGCGGCCGATCGGGCACGCCCTCACCGTCGTTCAGTATCCCGAGCGAACTGCCCAGTGGGCTCCCGACCCGGCTGCCGTCGACCTTCCCGACCGACTTGCCCAGCGAGCTTCCCAGTGAGCTTCCGAGCGGCCTTCTGCCCAGCGAGGTGGAGAGCCTGCTGCCCTGATGCGGGGTGCCCGGCGCCCCCGTCAGAGAGCGCTCTTCGGCAGCCTCACGTACGTCACCTTCGTCTCGATGCCGCTGTCCACGAGCCGCCCGCTCGCGTCGAACGCACCCGCGCCGTCCGTCATCCCGAAGTCGTTGTCGTTGATCAGTGCGAGGGTGCCGCGCCCGGCGAGCGCCACGCCCTCGATCTTGTCCTGCACCCCGTCGACCGTGTTCAGGTCCACCACGAGCCGCTTGCCGAGCACCGGCACGCCCGCGGCCGCCGGGTCGTCGAGCTGCTCAAGCGACGGCGACGTACCGGCGTCGTCCCACGCCTCGCCCAGGATGTTCGCGCGGCGCGTGAGCCGGACCTCCTGGAGGCGGGCCGCCTTGTCCGTCCGTTCCTCGACCAGCAGCCGGTCGTCGCCGAGCGCGACCACGGACGAGATCTTCAGCTCGGAGGTGTCGTCCTCGCCCGGGTCGACGACGCCGACCGCGTCGAAGCGGTACGCGTACTCGGCGGTGACCGCCTTCTTCTTCGGCGAGAACCGCAGGAGCCGCGTGGTGCGCGAGGCGTCACCGGCCTCCCCGTCGGGCAGCGACAGCGGACTCTGCACAGCCAACACCAGGTCACCGCCCGGGAGTTGGGCCAGCCCTTCGAACCCGCGGTTGACCTTGCGGTGCAGCAGGACCGCCGGCAGCGATTCGACGACGGGATAGCCGGCGCCCTTCAGGTTCAGCCCCTTCGGCACGTGCCGCGCGAGCACCTTCCCGCGCGCCGAGACATGCACCAGCGACGGCCCGTACTCGTCGACGAGCCAGAACGTCCCGTCCGCCGCCCGCACGATGCCCTCGGTGTCCAGACCGTTCGGGTTGTACGAGAGCGGGGTCCCCGCGTCGTACGTGTACGGCTTCTCGTCCCGGCCCTCCTGGTTCGACAGGCCGGTGACGGGCCTGCCGGACGACGTGGTCAGCGGAATCGACCGCAGGACCTTCACGCGGTCGCCGGTGACGCGGATCTTCACGATCGCCGGGTCGAAGCCGGGCACCGGGAACGTCCGGCGCTTGGTGCCGTCGACCTTGATCTGGCCGTTCGGGCCGCGGTCGGTCACCGTCCAGAACTCGCCCTTGCGGCCCGCCGGATAGATGTCGGACCCGATGCCGCCGAGATCGACACCCCGGTCGTCGTCCACCGAGCCCGGCACCAGTCCGTTGCTGAACGCGGCGAGCGGTATGCCGCCGAGCGTCGCGCTGCCGGTCACCTCGGCCGTGCCGGACCCGGCGTGCCCGGTCGGGGCGCCCGTCGCGGTCCCGGCCACGGCGATCGCGACCAGCGCGGCGAGCGGGACCCCCGCGGCGACGGAACGGCGGACGCGGCGCTTGCCGGGGACGTGCGGGGACATGAGGCCTCCTGAGGTGCGGAAAGGTGAACTGCGCACACAGTCGGCCCCGGCGTCGAACTCCCGGTGACGGCAGGGTGAATGAGGGGGAACACGCGGACGGCGCCTCCCGGCTCCGCCCGCCGGTCGTCACCCTGCGGCGAAGTGCGGCAGAACCATCTCGACCAGCGCGTCGACGTCGGAGTCGGCCATCGGCTCGCCGGTCATGCCCATCCGGTGGAGCAGGACCCCGACCACGACATCGATGAAGAACAGAACCCGGTGCTCCGGCTCGCCGAGCGCGTCCTGGAGCGCGAGCCGGTACGGATCCTGGAGCCGGGAGGACAGGATCTCGCGCAGCGCCGGATCGCTGACGGCGTCACTGAACACGCCGGCGAACGCGTCCCCCACCCCGGGCTCGGCGATCTTCTCCGCGATCCAGTGGATGGTCGAGGACATCAGCTCGGCCGGACGGGCACCCTTCAGCGGCGCCGGGCCGAACGCGTCCAGCAGGCAGTCCACGATCAGCTCGCCCTTGGACGGCCAGCGCCGGTAGACCGTCGACTTCGCGACGCCGGCCGCGGCGGCGATGCGTTCGACGGTGGCGCGCGCGTAGCCGAGCTCCTGGATCGTGCCCAACGTCGCGGCGAAGACCACGTCGTTGACTCCGGTGCGCGGCCGTCCGGGCGGTCTGGCGGATGTGGGCGAAGGCATGTCCGAACGATACTCCTTTACGCTACCTTAGGTTTCGATACCTCAGGTCGCGAAATTATCGGAACAGGCAACCACCGTTGCAGGGAGATGACATGAGTGAGATCACTGCCGTGCAGAGGCCGCCGCAGCCGGACTGGTCGGCGATCACGGCCGAGGAACTGATCGCCTACCGCGATGCGGAGAACCGCTTCAGGGCGTCCGACGCGGCGCGCGCGGTCCTCGGGAAACCGGACGCCGATGCCACGATCCAGTGGCAGGAGGTCGACCTGCCCGGCCGCACGCTCCCGGTGCGGGTGTACCGGCCGAAGCCGGGGCCCGTGGCCGGCGATGCCGCCCGGACCGGCCTACCGCTCGTACTGCACGTGCACGGAGGCGGGTTCGTCGGGACGGCGGCGCAGTGCGACTGGGTGACCAGCCACGTCGCCGCTCGGCTGCCCGCCGTCGTCGTCTCGGTAGAGCACCGCCTCCTCGCTCCTGACAGCCCCCTGTCGGACGCGATCGACGATGGCTGGGACGTGCTCCGGCACGTGGTGGGGCAGGCCGGAGAATGGGGCATCGACCCGGCGCGGACAGTCGTGTTCGGCGAGAGCTGCGGCGCGCTGATCAGCGCCATGGCGGCGATCCGGGCGCGGGAGACCGGCCTGCGCCTGCGGGCACAGGTGCTGGTCAACCCCGCCGTCGACGTGACCGCGACGATGCTCGACCACGAGTCGGTCGCCGAGTACGGCCACAGCCCGACCCTCGCCGTACCGCAGTTGCAACTGTTCCAGCGGCTCGCCGTGCCGCCGGGAGCCGACCCCCGCCCGCTCTCTCCGCTGTACGCCGACGACCTGAGCGGGCTGGCCCCGGCGCTCGTGGTCGTGCCGACCCACGACGCGGTGGCCGACCACGGCCGCCGCTACGCCGAACGACTGCGAGCGGCCGGGACGCCGACGCAGCTCACCGAATACCCCGGCGCGGGACACGCGTTCATCAGCACGCCGGGCCTCGCGCCACAGGCCGAAGCCGCACGCGCGGAGATCCTCGACTTCCTCCGCACATCCCTGCGGGACCGCTGATGGCGAAGACGGAAGACGAAGGAGGCGGTACGTGAGAGGCGCGGGGTCCTCGGAGCGATGTACACGGGCCTCGGGCTGACCGTCGAAGCGCTGGGCAAGGCCCTCGACGGTCTGCTCGCCGATCTGCGGCGGCCATCGGATCGTCCCCCGGGCCGGCCCTCGCTCAGCTGAACCTGCGGGCCCGGCTCGGCCGCGTCCAGCGTCCGCGCGGGCGGCGGCGTCACTCCGTCCGGGGCGTCGTCCGGCTGCAGGTGGGCGGCCTGCGCCGCACTGAGATACTGCGGCCGTGAACACCAGTACGAGCCAACCTGCCTGGTCGCTGCGGACGGCCCGGCCCGCTGACATCGAGGCCATCGTCGAACTGCGCGCGGTGGTGATGCGCCCGGATCTCGAACGGCTCGGACGGTACGACCCGCATCGGGTGCGGCAGCGGTTCCGGGACTCCTTCGCCCCGGGGCTCACCTCCGTCGTCGAGGCGGACGGGGCGTTCGCCGGCTGCGTGACGCTGCGGCCCGACGGGGACGAACTGCTGCTGGAGCACTTCTACCTCGCGCCCGCGCTCCAGGGCCGCGGCCTCGGATCGGCGGTGCTGCGCGCCCTCCTGGACCGGGCCGACGCCGAGGCCCGGGCCGTCCGCCTCAACGTGCTCACGGGCAGCCCCGCGCGGCGGCTGTACGAGCGGCACGGTTTCACCCTGGAGTCGCAGGATCCGGTGGATGTGTTCATGATCCGCAAGCCGAACTCCGGCCTGCCCGAAGGATCGTTCTGAGCGCATTCGATCGATACGATGATGTGGCCGACGCCTCAAGGCAGGTGGACCGGGGCAGGGAACCAACGGGGAGGGGCCGGACTCATGCGGCTGCACGTCGACCGGCGCCACGCGCGCGTCCTGGAACTGCTGCGGGAGCGCGGCACGCTGCGCGTCGCCGATCTCGCCGACGAGCTGGGCGTCTCCCCGGTCACCCTGCGCCGCGACGTCGAGACCCTCGCCGCGCAGGGCCGGCTCCAGCGCCTGCACGGCGCCGTGGTGTGGCCGGGCGACACGGCCGAACTCCCGCGCACCACAGCGCGGTTGATCGAGGGCGCGGTCGTCGGCATGGTGGTGCCGACCACCGAGTACTACTACGCCGAAGTGGTGCGCGGCGCCCGCGAGGCCGTGGAGGAGCGCGGCGCCCGGCTCGTCGTCGCGCTGTCGCGGTACCTGCCGGGCGAGGACTCCGTCCAGGTCGACCGGCTGCTCGCGGCGGGTGCCGACGGGCTGCTCCTGACGCCCAGTTGGGACCGCGGAGTGCCGGGGGCGGGGGAGGGCCTGCGGATCACCGAGCGGCCCGTGCCGGTGGTCCTCGTCGAGCGCTCGGCACCGCACGGCCACCCCGCCGCCGCCCTCGACCGGGTCCGCTCCGACCATGCCCACGGCGCCGCCGAGGCGGTCCGCCATCTGGCCTCGCTCGGCCACCGCACCCTCACCCTGGCGGCCCAGGAGTCGCCCACCAGCGCCCAGTTGCGGCGGGGCTACGAGGCCGCCGTGGAGGCGCTCGGCCTCACTTCCGTTCCCGAGCCCGCTCCGGTGCGCCAGGCCTCCGACACGGAGGCCGAGCGGTTCGAGCGGACCTTCGCCTTCTTGCGCGAGGCGGTGGAGAAACACGGGGTGAGCGCCGCGATCCTGCACAGTGACGCCGACGCGATCGTCCTGGTGCCCCGGCTGCGCGCTCACGGCGTGCGCGTGCCCGAGGACCTGTCCGTGATCACGTACGACGACGAGGTCGCGGCACTCGCCGATCTGCCGCTGACGGCGGTCGCCCCGGCCAAGCGGACGGTGGGCCGGCGCGCCGCCGAATTGCTGCTGTCCCGGCTCGCGGAGCCGTCGGGCACCCGCGAGCCGGGGCAACACCTGGACATACTCCCGGAGTTGCATGTGCGCGCCTCGTGCGGCGCGCCCGTCAGCGGAGCCGGACCGTCACCTTCTGCGTGACGCCACCGGTCGCGCTCAGGTCGCCGAACGTCAGCTTCAGCTCGCGGCCCGGCTCGGCCCCGGTCACCGAACCGGGCTTCGACGTCACCGATCCGACCGGGCGCCGCCAGATCAGCGTGGCCCCCTTCACCGCACGGTTCGGATCGCTGACCGACACGGTCGCCGTGCCGTCCCGCTTCTCCCGGATCTGTACGATCAGCGGGGCGTCCACGCTCACCCGGCCGACCGTACCGGGCTCCCAGAACGTCACTCCGGTGAACCCGAGCGACGGCACCCGAACGCCCTGCTGTGCACTGGAGTTGGCTTCGATGTCCAGCCATCCCCGGTCCAACGCCCTCGCGGCCGTGCGCAGTTCACTCGCGCCGGGCAGCAGCATGTAGGAGTACGCCGCGTCCGTGGGGTCGGTGCCGTGGTCGGCGAGCAGGGTCACGTACCGACGCGTCACGGGGTCGGTCGAGCCGCCGCCGTTGATGCTCTGCCAGGTGCCGGTACGCTCCTCGCGCAGCGCCTTCAGGGACGTACCGCCGGGGAAGACGTAGCCGCCGTGTCCGGCCACATGAGCCCAACGCGCCTGCTGGAACGCGGAGTTCCAGGGAGCGCGCGTCGGCTGCGGACGGCCGTCGACCGTCAGGCGGGCCGTGCCCGACGCTCCGAGGTTGCGGCTGTCGAAGACGCTCTCCACCCCGGCGCCGTCGGTGCTCGTGATGCCCGCCCCCAGGCACACCACCGCGTCGTCCAGGAAGAACCACGACTTCTTCGCCCGCAGCGTCGACGACAGGCCCCGCACGTCCTGGGCGAGCGCCCCGTAGGTGCCGTCCGTCGCGCCGCCCACCCACGTCGTCGCGGGCCGCGCCGCACCCCACGTGCCGCCCTCGGCGTCCGCGAGCGCCTTGCGCGAGACCGTCGTACCGGGCAGCCGGTACGGGTCCACGGTCGGCCAGTAGCCGTCGCTGTACTGGCCGCCGCCGACGCTGTCGCCCTCGGCCCACCAGGCGAGCATGCCCGAACCGGTGTGCCAGCCGCGGACGTTCTCGCCGTTGCCGTTCTCGTAGAACGTGATCGCCTTCGACGACATCGACACCGACGCCGTGAACCGCTTGCTGCGGTGCGTGGCCCGTGCCATCGACGGGAACACATGGTGACCGGTCGGTTCGGCCGCGGCCTTCACGGCGGAGTCGTCGAGCACGGCCGTGACCCGGGAGAGCGCGGCGACCCCGAGGGTGCGGCCCGTCGTCACGTCGCTGTAGCGGTCGCGGGTGAACCAGCCCTTGGCGAGCGCCCGCCACCGCGCGTTCTCCTCGGCGCTCGCGCCCTGCCCGAGCAGCAGGACCGAGGCGATCACCCCGTGCCCGCGCGCGTGGTCGTCCTGCTGGATCTTCAGCGGATCGCCGGCGACCAGACCCCGGCTGATCGCCCGCCCGGACACGTTGTCGATCATCAATCCGTCGTGCAGGAACGGCGCGTACGCGTCCTCCACCGAGTCCAGGAAGATCTGCCGGCCGCTGTCGGTGATCGCCCACGTGGAGTCGCCGAGCAGGGCGAACAGCTTGCTCAGCCCGTCGATGAGGACCGCGCCGTACGAGCCGGTGTACGGCACGTACGTGTGCTGGATCAGCGAGCCGTCCGCGTACAGCCCGTCGCCCGAGGTGACGTACGGGAAGACCGGCGCTATGGCGTCCCGGGCCAGCGCGACCTTCGCCGCCGTGCCGTCGAGGATGCCGCGCAGGGCGAGCACGCGGCACAGGTCGATGCGGTTGGCGCCGGTGCTGGTGCCCGTGTACTCGGCCACCAGCGAGTCCGGGACGAAGTGGTCGACCGCCTCGGTCGCCGCCGTCAGCTGCTCGGCGCTCAGGTGCTCGTACATGAGGATCGCGATGTCGAGCAGCCGCTGCGGGGCGCCGATCTGGAAGTTGTACCAATTGCCGTACTGGGTAAGCGACTTGTTGTAGACCTGCGTGCTCAGGTGGTCGACCGCGGTGAGGACGGCCGTCTTGAGGGAGGCGTCACCGGTGAGGCCGGTGCCGGGCTGGCAGAACGCCTCCGCCATCAGCCGCACCCGGTCGTAACTGGTCTGGATCTTCTCCGAGTAGCCGTACGACTCGGTGTCCGTGTCGGGGTCCGGGTCGCCGAACACGGCGTCGGGCCAGAGCGAGCCCTCGGCCGGAGCCATCGCGTCACGCCAGGCCTTGGCCTGTGTCCCGAGCGTGGCGAGCTTCGACTTGAAGGGCTCGGCGGTCGGACTGAAGCCCTCGCCGAGGTAGAGCGCCCGCCACTTCGCCCGCAGCGCGGCGAACTCGTCGTCGGCCGCGGCCGCGCCGTCCCCGACGGCGGCCACGGCCTGCTGCGGGA
The DNA here is from genome assembly GCF_040655895.1 of Streptomyces sp. NPDC050264. Taxonomy (NCBI): domain Bacteria; kingdom Bacillati; phylum Actinomycetota; class Actinomycetes; order Kitasatosporales; family Streptomycetaceae; genus Streptomyces; species Streptomyces sp. NPDC050264. Next base: position 170,152 of record NZ_JBFAKV010000018.1, on the reverse strand, counting down.
GTCCGACGGCGAGCGCGGCACCGGCAACCGCGGTCGAGGCGAGGAAACCGCGCCGGGACCAGGACGGCACCGACGAGAGGCGGGACGGGGGCGACTGCGACGTCATGAAGAGCTCCGGGATGCTGGAGGAACCGCTGGGAGTAAGCGGTTTCTAGCACCCGGAGTTCGAAACGCTCAAGAGGATCGCCCAAGTTGAGCGTTTTGATCGTTCTTCGGTAGGGGCTGCGCCGGTGGGCTCAGGCCGCGACCCACACGGTGGTGATGTTGCAGAACTCCTTGATCCCGTGGCCCGCGAGCTCGCGCCCGTACCCGGACCGCTTGGCGCCGCCGAAGGGGAGCGCCGGGTGCGAGGCCGTCATGCCGTTCACGAAGACGCCGCCCGCGCCGCTGTCCCGGGCGAACCGCTCGATCTCCGCCTCGTCGGCGGTCCACAGATTGGAACTCAGCCCGAACGGCGTGTCGTTCGCGACCTTGATCGCCTCGTCCAGGTCCGCGACCCGGTACACCGTCGCGACCGGCCCGAACGTCTCCTCGCGGTGGATCCGCATCTCGGGCCTGATGTCGGCCAGCACCGTCGGCTCGTAGAACCAGCCGCGGTCCGCGAAGTCCTTCGGCCGCTGCCCGCCGCACAGCACGGTCGCCCCGGACTCGACGGCCTCGTCGACCAGCTCCTCCAGGTCCTTGCGGCCCTGCTCGCTGGCGAGCGGACCGATGTCCGTCGACTCGTCGAGCGGATCGCCCACGCGCAGCGCCCGCATGCCCTCCACAAAAGCGTCCCGGAACTCGGTGAAGACGTCCTCGTGCACGATGAACCGCTTCGCCGCGATGCACGACTGGCCGTTGTTCTGTGTACGGGCCGTCACCGCCGTCTTCGCGGCCTTGGCGACGTCCGCCGACGGCATGACCACGTACGGGTCGCTGCCGCCCAGCTCCAGCACCGTCTTCTTCACCTCGTCACCGGCGATCGAGGCGACGGACCGGCCGGCGGGCTCGCTGCCGGTGAGGGTCGCCGCCGCCACCCGCTCGTCGCGCAGGATGCCCTCGATCTCGCCGGAACCGACCAGGAGCGTCTGGAAGCAGCCCTCGGGGAACCCGGCCCTGCGGAACAGGTCCTCCAGGTAGAGGGCGGTCTGCGGGACGTTCGACGCGTGCTTGAGCAGACCCACGTTCCCGGCCATCAGGGCGGGCGCTGCGAAGCGCACGACCTGCCACAGCGGGAAGTTCCACGGCATCACCGCGAGGACCACGCCGAGCGGCCGGTAGCGCACGTGCGCGCGGGCCGCCCCGGAGTCCCGCACGTCCGCCTCGGCGGGGTGCTCGTCGGCCAGCAGATGCTGCGCGTTCTCCGCGTACCAGCGCATCGCCTTCGCGCACTTCGCCGCCTCGGCGCGGGCCGCCGCGAGGGGCTTGCCCATCTCGATCGTCATGACGCGCGCGATGTCCGGCGTGTCCGCGTCCAGCAGATCGGCGGCCTGCTGGAGCAGCCTCGCCCGGTCGAAGAACGACGTCGTGCGGTACGTGTCGAACGTCCGGGCCGCCAGGGCCAGCTTCTGTTCGATGTCCTCGGGGGAGAGGGCGTCGTACGTCTTCAGTGTCTCGCCGTTCGCGGGGTTGACCGTCGCGATGGGCATGGGGGCGACCTCCTGTGCGCGGATCCTTCGACCTTCCCGCGCGGCGCGGGGCCGCGCAACGCGGGGGTCCCTCCGCGTACCCGGACAGGCCGCTGTCAGACCTGCCCGGCGAGCCGGTCCAGGAACACCGTCTGCGCCCTGACCACGGCCGCCCGCGCCGCGTCCAGGCCGAACCACGCCACCCGGTCCAGCTCGGGGAACTCGGCGAAGCGGCCAGAACCGCGCGGCCACTCCATCGTGAAGGTGCCCGGCACCATGTCCGCCGGATCGAGATCGGCCTCCACCGCCCACACCGTGACGTGTTTGCCGCCGGACTGCACGGTCTCGCCGAGCGGCAGCGGCGTCCCGTCCGGCGCGGGCAGGCCCAGCTCCTCGCGGAACTCGCGCCGCGCCGCGTCCCAGGGCGTCTCGTCGGCCGCGTACTCACCCTTCGGGACGCTCCACGCCCCCGCGTCCTTGCGCGCCCAGAACGGGCCGCCCATGTGACCGAGCAGCACCTCCGGCCCGGCAGGGGTGCGGCGGAAGAGGAGCAGACCCGCACTGCGTTTCGTTCGCTTCGTCGCTTCAGCCATGGCGTCAGTCTCGGCGCAGATACCGGATGGCCGCGAGCACCCGGCGGTTCCGGTCCTGCGACGCGTGCGGCCCGGGCTTCCCGAAGATCGCCGCCACGTGCTTCTCGACAGTGCCCGCGGAGACGTGCGGGGACGGGGCGATCGCCGTGTTCGAGCGGCCTTCCGCCATCAGGGTCAGCACGTCCCGCTCCCGGCGCGCCGGCCCGCCCCGGCGAGCTGCGTCACCACCTCCGGGTCCAGGGCCGTGCCGCCCGCAGCGACCCGGGCGAGCGCGGCGGTGAGCCCGGCGACGTTCGAGACCCGCGCCTTCAGCACATACCCGACGCCCGCCGCGCCCTCGGCCGGCAGCCGGGTGCCTACTCCCGCCGGATGTCGATCGCGGCGCGCAGTCCGTCGCCGGTGTGCGTCGGAGGCATCCGGATGTCCACGACCGTCACATCGGGCCGGTGCGTGGTCACTGCCGCGCGGACCTCGTGGCCGCGCAGGGGGAGCATCTGGGTGTAGGCCGTCTCCGCCCACGCCCGCCGTGTCAGGGGAGCCGGCAGGATCGTGCGGACGGTCGGCCGTTCAGCGTCGCCCCGCCCTCAGAAGCGGGCGCGGGGCAGGATGCCGAGGGCCGTGGCGTCCGCCAGATGCTGGCCCAGGCGCAGTTGCAGCGCTCCCGGCGGGCCGGCCCGCTCGGACAGCAGGCTGAGCGAGCCGACCGCGTGGTCCGTCGTGCGCAGCGGCACCGCCACCACGCAGGCGAAGCCCAGTGAGCGCGCCATCGCCGTGTACGACGGCCAGTTGGCCCGCGCGTAGGGATGTGCCAGTGGCACGCCGCGAATGGGCTGCGCCGAGGCCCGGCAGTCCGCTCCGGGGCCCTCGCCCCAGGACAGCGAGGCCCGTTCCAGGCGCAGTCCCCGATTGTCCGACGCGGCCATCTCGACCCGCCCCGTCGGCGGCTTGAGCACGGCCGACGCCGAGGGCACACCGAGCAGCGAAATACAGCTTTCGACCAGGGCTGCCAGGGCCTGCGTGCCGCCGCGCGCGGCGGCGTCCGCCACTTCGACGAACGCCGTCGCGAGCCGCTCGCTGTCCACCTGATACGCCTCGTACGGCCCCCCGCGCATGGCTGATCCCCCTCGCCCCTGACCCGTCCGCCCCGCACAGGCGCCGTCGCCCGCCCGGCAGCGGCCGGGCGGGCGGACTTTGCAGAAGGGGTATGCCCCCTGGATGGGTGGTCCGAACCGGGTCACATGTGTACGGCGTCGTCGGCCGCGGCCGACTTCGGCACACCCGGCCGGTACAGCACCAGCGTCACCACGAATCCGACCACGAAGAACAGCGCCGACCACCAGAACGCGGTCGAGTAGCTCTCCATCGAGGCCTGCGCCTGCACCAGCGCCGAGGGCCGCTTGCCGACGAGGTAGCTCGTCGCGGCGCCGGTCGCCAGCGAGTTGAGCAGCGCCGTACCGATCGAACCGCCCACCTGCTGGCTGGTGTTGACCATCGCGGAGGCGACACCCGCGTCGTGCGTGGCGACTCCCGCCGTGGCCAGGTTCATCGCCGTGGCGAAGATCAGACCGAGCCCCAGGCCGGCGACGAGCAGCGGCGGCAGCACGTGTGCCGCGTACGTGCTGTGCAGATCGAGCGCGGTCAGCCAGCCCATGCCCACGGCGGAGAGGGCCATGCCGAGCGGCACGATCGGTTTCGGCCCCAGTTTGGGAACCAGGTAGTTCGTCGTGACGATCGAGGAGAACACCATGCAGGCCACCATCGGCAGGAACGCCACACCGGTGATCACCGGCGAGTACGCGAGGATCTGCTGCAGGTAGTACGTCAGGAACAGGAACACCCCGAACATGCCCGCGCCGGAGATGAACATCGCGAGGTACGACGCCCCGCGGTCCCGGTCCAGGACCACGCGCAGCGGCAGCAGCGGATGTTCGGCCCGCGTCTCCCACCAGGCGAACGCGACCAGCAGCAGCGCGCCGATGACGAGGAACCCCCACGTCAGTACGGCGCCCCAGTCGTGCGACTCGGCGTTCGAGAATCCGTAGACGATGCAGAACAGGCCGACCGAGACCAGCACCGTGCCGGGCACGTCCAGCTTCGGCCGGTCCGTGGGCCGGCCGCCGTGCAGCAGCCGGATGCCGCCGAGGATCGCGACCACCGCGAACAGCAGGTTCACGTACAGGCACCAGCGCCAGTCCAGGTACTCGGTGAGCACACCGCCCAGCAGCAGGCCGACCGCGCCGCCCGCGCCCGCGATGGCGCCGTAGATGCCGAACGCCTTCGCGCGTTCGCGCGGGTCCGTGAACGTCGTCGTCAGCAGCGACAGCGCGGCCGGCGCCAGCAGCGCGCCGAACACACCTTGCAGTGCGCGCGCGAACACCAGCATCCCGAAGCTCGTCGCCGCGCCGCCCAGTGCCGAGGCCGCCGCGAAGCCGATCAGTCCGGCGATGAAGACCGTCCTGCGGCCCAGCAGGTCGGCGACCCGGCCGCCGAGCAGCAGGAGGCTGCCGAACGCGAGCGCGTACGCGGTGACGATCCACTGGCGGTTGCCGTCGCTGAAGCCGAGATCCTGCTGTGCCGAGGGCAGCGCGATGTTCACGATCGTCGCGTCGAGGACGACCATCAGCTGAGCGATGCCGATGACGGCGAGGATCAGCCAGCGGTGCTCGTGCTTGCCACCGCCCGTGTACGGGACCGAGCCGCCGTCGGGTGGCGTGGTCCGTATGCCGGGCTCGGATGATGCCGCGGCGGAGTCGGACGAGCGATCCATGGTGCCCTCCAGACGCCCAGGTGCACCCCCCTGATCAAGCTCCTCCACCACGCTAAGCGCCCGGATCGCGGACGGCGACCGGGGAGAGAACGGCACCGTTCCCCTTCCCGGTCGCCGTCGTCACCCCGGTCCCGCGCGCTCAGCCGATCGGCTTGTCCACCTGCGCGGAGTCCTCCGCCGTGCGGGGCCCCGGCACCGTGGCCGCCGGGGCCGCGGTGCCGGGGGTGCGCCGGGCGAGCAGCCGCTGGGCCAGCGGCTGGGTGTACCGGGCGGTGAGCGGTCCCACGATGACCAGGATCAGCACGTACGCGGTCGCCAGGGGCCCGAGCCGCGGCTCGATCCCGGACGTCACCGCGAGCCCCGCGATCACGATGGAGAACTCCCCGCGCGCGACCAGCGCGCCACCGGCCCGCCAGCGTCCCTTCAGCGAGACACCGGCCCGGCGCGCGGCCCAGTAGCCGGTGAAGATCTTCGTGCAGGCCGTGACCACGGCCAGCAGCAGCGCGGGCAGCAGCACCGGCGGGATGCTCGCCGGATCGGTGTGCAGCCCGAAGAAGACGAAGAACACCGCGGCGAACAGGTCCCGCAGCGGCGAGAGCAGCGTGTGCGTGCCCTCGGCGACCTCGCCGGACAGCGCGATGCCGACGAGGAACGCGCCGACGGCGGCGGACACCTGGAGCTGCTGGGCGAGTCCGGCGACCAGGATCGTCAGGCCCAGGACGACCAGGAGCAGCTTCTCCGGGTCGTCGCTCGACACGAACCGGGAGATGTGCCGTCCGTAGCGCACCGCGACGAAGAGCACGAGTCCGGCCGCGCCCAGCGCGATCGCCAGCGTGAGCCCGCCCGCGGCCCAGCCGACCCCGGCGAGCAGCGCGGTGATGATGGGCAGGTACACGGCCATCGCCAGGTCCTCCAGGACCAGGATGCTCAGGATGACCGGCGTCTCGCGGTTGCCGAGCCGCCCGAGGTCTCCGAGCACCTTGGCGATCACGCCCGACGACGAGATCCAGGTGACACCGGCGAGCACGACGGCCGCCACCGGACCCCAGCCCATCAGCAGCGCGGCGGCCGCTCCCGGCAGCGCGTTGAACGTCATGTCGACGAGCCCCGCCGGGTACTGCGTCTTGAGATTGCTGACGAGGTCGCTCGCCGTGTACTCCAGGCCGAGCATCAACAGCAGCAGGATCACGCCTATCTCGGCGCCGATGGCGACGAACTCCTCGCTCGCGCCGAGCGGCAGCAGCCCGCCCTCGCCGAACGCGAGCCCCGCGAGGAGGTAGAGCGGGATCGGCGAGAAGCTCATCCGCCCGGCGAGCCGGCCCAGCAGGCCGAGCGCCAGGATGATCGCCCCGAACTCGATGAGAAAGACAGCGGAATGCATCCGATCACTCCCGACCCAGGATCGTGGCCGCCGCCTCGACGCCCTCGCGGGTGCCGATCACGATGACCGTGTCGCCGCCCGCGAGCCGGAAGTCCGGCGTCGGCGACGGGATCGCGTCCGCGCGGCGCAGCACGGCGACGATCGACGCGCCTGTCTCGGTGCGCATGTGCGTCTCGCCGAGCAGCCGGCCGTTCCAGTGCGACACCGCCGGGATCTCGATGCGCTCGGCGACCAGACCCAGGTCGGTGGTGTGCAGCAGGTTCGGGCTGTGGTGCGAGGGCATCAACGCGTCGATGAGATACGCCGCCTCGCCGGAGGACAGCTTCAGCGACAGGGCGCAGGCATCCGGGTCGTCGGCCTGGTACGCGCTGAGCGTGCGGCCCCCGTCCCGGTGCGCGACGACCGACAGCTGGCGTTGTTCTCGCGTGGTGAGGTCGTAGCGGAATCCGATCCCCGGCAATGGTGTCCTGCTCAGGCGTGAAGCGGGCACGTCTCTCCCCTTGTCCGTGCATGTCCGGGCGGCGGTCCCGGGGCCGTTAGGTGGCTGATGCATCTTTCGATGCAAGTGTCACCTTATACGGTTCATGTTTTGGCAAAGAAACCGTCAGTCGTCGAGGGCCGGGTGTGCGGCCAGCACGGCTTCCACCGTGTCGGCCTGCTCGGCCGTCTTGTCCTCGCGGTAGCGCAGCACGCGGGCGAACCGCAGGGTCACACCCGCCGGATACCGCGTGGAGCGCTGCAGACCGTCGTACGCGATCTCCACGACCAGTTCGGGCCGCACCGTCACCACGAGCCCGTCCTCACTCACGGCCAGCTCCCGCAGCCGCTCCGTCTGCCAGGTGAGCAGCGCGTCCGTGAGCCCCTTGAACGTCTTGCCGAGCATCGCGAACGTGCCGTCGCCGCGTCGTGCGCCTAAGTGCAGGTTGGACAGTTTTCCCCTGCGCCGCCCGTGCCCCCACTCGGCGGCGAGGACCACGAGATCGAGCGTGTGCACCGGCTTCACCTTCAGCCAGGACGCACCCCGCCGTCCCGCGCTGTACGGGGCTTCGAGGCCCTTGACGACGACACCCTCGTGCCCGCGCTCCAGCGTCGCGGCGAAGAAATCCTGCGCCGCCGCCCGCTGCTCCGCCTCGGCGGCGTCCTCGACCACCGTCCGCCGCACCCGCATCGGCTCCGGGACGAGCCGCACCAGCCGCTCGTGCCGCTGGGTGAGCGGCAGGGAGAGCAGATCGAGCCCGTCGGCGTACAGCACGTCGAAGAAGACCGCCGAGACGGGCACCGCCTCGGCGGCCCGCGCCACATCCACCCGGGACCCGACCCGCCCGGCGACCTCCTGGAACGCCCGCGGCCGCCCGGCGTCGTCCAGCGCGATGACCTCACCGTCGAGAATGAACTGCTCGCCGCTCAACTCCCGTGCGGCGGCCGTCACTTCGGGCAGTCGGTCGGTGATGTCGTCGAGCGTGCGGGTGAAGACCCGGACCTCCTCCCCGTCCCGGTGCACCTGGACGCGGATGCCGTCGAGCTTCTCCTCCACCACGCACGCCCCCAGCTTGGCGAGCTTCTCCAGTGCCTCACCGACCGAGCCCGCGGAGTGCGCCAGCATCGGCTGTACGGGCTGCCGCACAGTGAGCCGGAACACATCGAGAGCGGCCGGCCCCCCGGCGAGCAGCGCCCGCGCGACCGGCTGCAGCCCGCCCGCCAGCATCACCGCACGCCGTACGTCCCCGGGGGGAGCGTCGGTCGCGCGGGCGAGCCCTTCGAGCGCGACCGCGTCCAGAGCGCCCTGGCGCACCTCGCCGGTCACCAGGCCGAGCAGGAACCGCTGCTCGTCCTCCGTCGCGGCCGCCATCAACTCGCCGACCAGGCGCCGCCGTTCGGCCTGCGAGCCGGTGCCGGACACCTCGCCGATGACGGTCAGCGCCGCGTCGACGTCCCGCACGCTCAGCCCCGGCTCGGCCGCCGGTTCCACGCGCTCGCTCAGCACCCGCCACCCGATACCGAGCCGCCCCTGCGGGAGGCGTCCCGCCAGATACGGGATGACGATCGGCACGTCGTCGGGGGCCGCGTCCCGGAACAGCTCCGCGAGCAGTTCGATCTTCCGGGACCGCGCCGAGGTGGCGGCGACCTCCTGGGACACCTGAGCGAGCCGGGCGAAGAGCATGCAGCCATGGTGCAACGTGCGGTCGCCCGGCGCACCAGTACGCGTGTGGGGCGCGTGGGGTTGCCGGGACTAGCCGACGTGGCACACGTAGATCGGACCGAGCCAGGGGGTGCAGGTCACGGATGGTTCGGCGGGGTCGGTCGGCCCGGCCGGTGCGGTGGGCTCGGTGGGCTGAGAGGGCTCGGTGCTGGGCTGAGTGGGTTCGCTGGGTTCAGGGGTCCCTGGAGCGGCAGTCTCGGGCGGAGTCGCCCGGGGCGTCGGCCGGGCCGGGGGGACGGGGACCGATCGAGTGTCCGGCGACTTCGGCGTGACCGGGACCTCGGGCGTCGCCGATCGCGGGGGAGCGGCGGGGGCCGTCGGCTGCGCCGGAGACGTGGGCGTCGCGGGCGCGGAGGACGGCTGCGGCCGGGCCGGTGAGGACGGACGCGCCGACGGCTTCGGGGCGCTCTGAGTCGGGGGCGGCTGCTTGCGCTCTTGCTCCTGCGGGGACCCGGGAGCAACTGGCCTGTCCTTGTCGGGAGTTGCCGTCCCGGGCTGCGCCGGCCGCGGGGCCGGTGCCGGCGTGCCGCCGCGTTCGGCGGGGCTGTCACCGACCGCCACCGCGGACCGCTGCGGCGGCACCGCGTCCCCGGGCCCGGTGAGCACGAGCCCGGCCGCGACCGCCGCTCCCGCCACCGAGACCCCGAGCACGCCGGCGACCGCGGTCGGAGCCTTGGACCCGCCGGTCAGCACGTGCCGCATCCCGTGCAGCAGGTCGCTTCCGTGTCCACCGGACGCGGCGCCGGCTCCCGCGCCCGCACCGGCGGCGACCGGCAGCAGGAATTTGCCCGCGCCGCCGAGCACGAAGATCAGGAGCGCCGGGCCCACCAGGGCCGGCAGCCTGTTGTTGGCGCGCAGCAGGACGGCGAGCCGCGCCCGGCAGTCGTCGCAGGTGTCGACGTGGGCGAGGAGCTTCTCGGACTGCCGCTCGGACGCGGCGTCGCGCACATGCGCGGGCATCCGGTCCCAGTACGCCTCGCAGGCCGGAGCCTCGGGCGTGCCGGGATGGGCCCGCAGGAATGCCTGGCGCATCCCCTCCCGCGCGCGATGCAGCAGGACCGCCGTGGCGCCGCTGCCCGTGCCGATCCGCCGGCCCACCGCCTCCAGCGGCTGCCCCTCCGCCTCGGCCAGCCACAGCGCCTTCACCCAGCGCTCGGGCAGCTGGCCGAGCACCCGGGTCAGCAGATCCACGCCGGCCGCCCGGGAGGCCGGGTCCTGATCCTCGTACGCGCCGAACACCTGCGCAGCCTCGACCCCGGCATGGGGATCGAGCGGGGTCTCGCGCGCCGCTCCGCGCCCCGCCGTGGCCGCGAGGTGGCGCACCGTCGTCGTCAGATAGGCGGCCACGTTGTCGATGGCATAGCCGGCGCGGAGCCGTCGCCACACCCGGAAGTGCGCCTCGGCCACGAGGTCGTCGGCGAGCCAGGGGCTCCCCGTCAGCGAGCGGGCGTAGGCGACGAGGCGTGACTGCTCGGCCTCGTAGATGCGGGCGTACTCGGATATCGGCGCGGCGGCGGGGCCGTCGGTCATGGCAGGAGTCTTCCGTCCGAACGTCGGCAGAGGGGGCCCGACTGCGGATCGGGCAACACATTTAAAACGTTAGGTCACGAATGTCGCATTATGGAGGGGTGAGTGGCGTAGGTCACAGCACCCTTTTCGGGCTTTGCCGTAATGCGTCGCCCCGCTGCCGCGTCGAACAGGCATCAGGAACCACGCAGCGCAGAAAGGGAGCCTGCCATGCCGACCACGATGCCCGTCACCCTCGAACAGCCCGCCCATGCCCGTCTCGTCACCGCCGAGGGGCGCGGCGGACCGGAGCGCCCCGTCACCGTCACGCTTCGTTACGCCTCCGCCGACCCGCTCGCGATCCAGCTGGCGTTCCCGGCCGAGGTCACTCTGGCCGGGGTCGAGGTCACGTGGTCCTTCGCCCGCACCCTCCTCGACGAGGGGCTGCGCGCGCCCACCGGTGCCGGGGACGTGCACGTCTGGCCGTGCGGCCGTGCCCGTACCGTCGTGGAACTGCACGCCCCGGAGGGGATGGCCGTCGTCCAGTTCGACACCTCGGCCCTGCGCCGGTTCCTACGGCGCTCCTACGCCCTGGTGCCCGTCGGTGACGAGGACGTGACCGCCGTCGTCGACCGCGCGCTCGCCGCGCTCCTCGGCCGCCCGGAGCGTCCGTGAGTCCGGAACGTCCCTCCATGCATGGCTGCCGGTCCGCCGCCGCGCGTAAGCTGACGTCACCGCTCGGCCCACGCCGGGCGGCCCTGGAGGTGCAGCATGGCTCCCTTCGTTCTTCTCTTCGTCATCGCGGCCGCCCTGGGAATCGTCGGGATCGTCGCCAAGGGACTCTTCTGGCTCTTCATCGTGGGCCTGGTGGTCCTCGTCGTGGACTTCGCGTGGTTCGGATCGCGCCTGCGGCAGCGGGTGAGCCGCAGGTCCTGACGCCGCGGTTCAGCGCTCGTCGCCGGGCTCCAACGCCGGTGCGCCGACTCCGAGATGGGAGCGGCACCGGGGCCGCGGAGCCTCGGTGAGACGAGGGCGGACATGCCGCGGCCGTACGAACAGCGCCGCCGCCGCGGCCGCCAGGACGAACAGCAGCGCACACCCGCAAGCCGCCCGGTGGAACGAGAGGTTCACGGCCGCGGGCCGGGTGTAGGCCGCCCCCGACAGACCCACGGCCAGCGGCAGCCCGGCGACGACCAACAGCTGCGCCACCCGCGCCGCCGTGTTGTTCACCCCGCTGGCGAGCCCGGCGTGCTCCGGGGCCACCGACGCCAGGACGGTCGCCGTCAGCGGAGCCACGAACAGGCTCATCCCGAGGCCCAGCACAGCGACCGCGGGCAGCACATCGGTGACGTACGAGGACTGCGGGCCGATCCGCAGCATCAACAGGCATCCCGTCGCGGCGACGAGCGGCCCGGCCACCAGCGGCGGCGTCGGCCCGACCCGGCGTGCCAGATCACCGGCGCGGGCGGACAGCAACAGCATCAGCGCGGTCACCGGGAGCGTCGCCGTCCCCGCCTGCAACGCGTCGTATCCCAAGGTGATCTGCAGCTGGACCGGCAGCAGGAACAGGATTCCGCCGATCCCCGCGTACAGGCACAGCGTCATCCCGTTCGCCGCGCTGAACAGCCGCGACGCGAACAACGACGGCGGCAGCATCGGCGCCGCCCGCCGCCGCTCGACGAGCACGAACGCCACACCCGCGGCGACGCCGACGAGCGCGGGCAGCCCGGTGGACAGGGCGGAGGCGCCGCCGGACGACCCGATCAGCGCATAGCTCACCCCGGCCAGGCACACCGCGGCGAGCGCGGCACCGACCTGGTCGAACGGGGCGTCGGCGGCCGCCGCGTCCCGGCTCTCCGGCACGTACCGCAGCGCGATCGCCAGCACCACCGCGGCGATCGGCACATTGATGAGAAAGATCCACCGCCACCCGGGGCCGTCGATCAGCCACCCGCCGAGAAACGGTCCCAGCGCCCCCGCCACCCCGGTCAGCCCCGACCACGCACCCACCGCCCGCGACTGATCATCGGGATGGAACGCCGACCGCACCAACGCCAGCGAACCCGGCGTCAGCAACGCCGCGCCGACCCCCTGCAGGGCCCGCGCCGCGATCAACATCCCCTCGTCCGGGGCGAATCCGCACAGCGCCGACGCGAGCGCGAACCACACCACGCCGAGCATCAGCGTGCGCCGTCGCCCGATCCGGTCGCCCAGCGCGCCGCCCCACAACAACAGCGCGGACAGCGTCAGCATGTAGGCGTTGACGACCCACTGCAGCACGGACAACGACGCCCCGAGATCCCGCCCGATGGTCGGCAGCGCGACGTTCACGACCGTGCCGTCGAGCATCGCCATCCCGGACGCCAGCACCACGCAGGACAGAATCCACCGCCCACGCGCCGACGAGAGCCGAATGCCCGGGGCGGCGTCAGGACCGGGGTGCGCCGTCGCCGTCACGGGCACATTCTCGTGGACGACGCGCAGCGGCGCGAGCCGCTCGGCCACCCGTTGCCCCGGAGCCGCGTAAAGGCGGTCGGGGTGGGGCGGCCCGGGAGGAAATCCTTGATCCGCTCGGCGCAGGCGCGCGGACTCGCCGCCCCGGTGTCGCACTCCAGGTCGTAGTCGCCGTGCCGGTGCACCAGGTCGTACTGGTGCGCGGCCAGGCCCCGCGGTCGGTCGCCCCGCGCCTGCTCCCGACGGACCAGTTCGTCGAGCGGGCAGTGGACGCCGACGAACAGCACGTCCTCGCCGGGCAGCACCGCCAGGCAGTCGCGCAGCCGCCACGGCTCGCTGAGCACATGGTCGACGATGACGTCGTTGCCGACCTCGGCCATCGCCGCGATCGAGCGGTGGAAGCCCATCCGGGTCCGGCGCAGGGCGGTGTCGAGTTCCTCCGGACCGAGCTCCCGCCGGGTGCGCATCGCGCCGAAACTGTCCACCGCCATGTGGAAGAAGACACCGTCGTCCAGGATGTCGAGCAACTCCCGGGCGATGCTCGACTTTCCCGAACTGGACGTCCCGTTGAGGAAGATGATGCGGCCTGCCGTCATGCCGGAATGATCACATGCTCGGGGAACGTCCGGGGAGAATGCGGAGCCATGGAGTTCGTCTGCTACCACCGTGACCGCCCGGAGTCGCTCGCGCTGCGCCACGAACTCGTGGAGGACCACTGGTCCTACATGGACGGATTCGCACGGGAGTTGATCGCACGCGGCCCGACCTTCGCCGAAGACGGCGAGACCCCTTCGGGCAGCGTCCACATCGTCGACCTGCCGGATCCGGCAGCCGCCCGCGCGTTCGCCTTCGACGAGCCCAACTACCAGGCCGGGGCCTACCGGGACGTGCTGCTGCGCCGCTGGCGCAACACGCTGGGACGCACCATGTGGGACTTCCCCGGCGGACCGGAGGGCGGCAACCGCTCACAGAATTCGCCGTAGTACTCACGTCCCGCGTCCTGGCCCGGTTCCGACGGAGGGCGCAGATGGACGACGACGCGACAGCCCACGTCCCAGCGGGCGATCGTCTTGTCCAGCTCCACGCGGGCGTAGCCGAGGTTCTCCGCGGTGATGGTCCCGAAGGCGTTCGACTTCATCATGCACATCGAGGGCCGGCCCACGACCTTCTCACCGAACGGGCACACCCGGTTGCCCAGGACGATGCGCTGGTCGTTCTCCTCGATGACGAAGAAGGCGCCGTCGAGGCGCTTCTTGAGATCGACCATGACCTTCGCGACCTGCCCGCGGTCGAGGCGGTCCACCGAAAGCGCCTTGGTGTACTGGCGGTTGATGTCGTCGCCGACGGTCTGGCTGACGAGGCTGACGTATCCGGCAGCCTCTTCCGAACCGACCACGTCCTCGAGGACGCGCGCCGGTTCACGGATCAGACTCCGCATGAAGACATCACGGTCCAGGGCGGTGGGTACTTCGGACGGTTCCACTCGAGACCCCCTCGCGGCAGGCCGCCAACCTTGGAGAACCCACCTTGTGTCGCCACATCGTTGCGCAGCGTGACGATCGGCGGAGACGGTTTCGGAACACCCACGCCCCCCGCGGGGCCGCCGCTTGCGCCTAAAATCGAACATGCGATCTAATCCCGGTTATGCGGCACACCATCACCGATGACCTCGTACAGACACGGCAGGAATGGACCGAGACCTACCGGCGGCTGGCGGAGCAGCCCGGCCGCACCGCTCTGCGCCGCCGTCTGCTGCACCTCTCGCGCGTACTGGCCGGCGAGCGGCTGACCCCGGCGGCCGAAGCGGAACTGCGCCTCAGAGCGCGACAGAGCGCGGGAAGGCCGTGACGTGGTAGTCGTGCACCGCCCGGCCGCGAGCGGCGGGCGCAGCGTCACCGTCGGAACCGTCACCCTCGGACTGGCGCACTCGGACGCGGACGTCGTCGAGTTCCTGCGCCGGGCAGGCCTGGAGAACGCCGAGGACATCGTGCTCGGGGACTCACCGCACATCGAGTGGCGCGGCGGGCCCGCCCACGAGTACGGGACTCCCTGAGCTCGGGCCAGGCCCGGCCCCCGCGCGAGCCCGGTCGCGGAGCATGCGCACAATGGGCCGACCGACAGCACTTCGTGAGCACCGCATACGCAAGGAGTTTCATGTCTGTCCTCGACACCGGGATCGCCGCTCTCGCCGGCGGTCCCGCCGACCTCACCCAGTACAAGGGCAAGGCCGTACTGATCGTCAACGTCGCCTCCAAGTGCGGCCTGACCCCGCAGTACGCCGCCTTGGAAGAGCTCCAGAAGCGGTACGCCGACCGCGGCTTCACGGTGCTGGGGGTGCCGTGCAACCAGTTCATGGGCCAGGAGCCCGGGACCGCCGACGAGATCGCCGAGTTCTGCTCGGCGACGTACGGGGTGACGTTCCCCATGACGGAGAAGGTCGACGTCAACGGGACGGACCGGCACCCCCTCTACGACCAACTGGTCACCACCGCCGACGCCGAGGGACACACCGGCGATGTGCGCTGGAACTTCGAGAAGTTCCTCGTCGGCCCGGACGCGACCGTCACGGCGCGCTTCTCCCCGCAGACGGAGCCCGACGCCGATGACGTCACCACCGCCATCGAATCCGTCCTGCCTCGCTGACGAAAACGGCCCACGGCCCCGGCGGCGCGCACCGGGGCCGGAGGCGCTGAGATCCTTCTGATGCCTGGGGCCTGTCTTCACACTCCCCTCTGCCCGGCGAGGCCCGGCACGCACTCTCGCCGCACCGGGCGCAAAGCCGAGTACGCCCCGTACGAGGCCCTGCACCCGGCCCGCCGAGAGCACGCACCGAACGCCGCCGGGCCGCCCTCCGGGCGACGAGAGGAGTGTGAAGACAGACCCTAGGACCGCAGGGCTTTCAGTACCTCGCGGCATGCGGTGGCCGCGCTCTCCGTGGCCTGGGAGCACAGGCGGCAGTGTTCGTGTTGCGCGGCGTGCTGGCTGCACAGCTCGTGGCTGCGCTCGCAGGCGAGGGAGCACGCCTGCAACTGCGTCGTCAACAGGGTGGGATCGGCGTCGGTTCCCCGCGTCAGGACCCGCCGGGTGGCGGCCGCCACGTCGGCGCAGTCCAGGTCCCGGTTGATGGAGACGCGGAGTTCGTCTGCCTCTTTTTCGGCGAGCATTCCCGTCGCGCACGCGGTGACGGCTTGTTCGCACGCCGAGAGGGCGTCGGCGGTCGTGGCCAAGATCTGGTTGTCGAGATGGTCTGCCCGGGAGGCAAGGCTGTCGAACAACTCACGTGTCTGGAGCATCGTGTCTCCAACGGAGCGTCGGTGGATTTCCTGGGCCTTCGACGCTAGTCCCGCCACCCTCGGCAGTGAAGGGGGCACACGGGCCATCCCGGGCGCCGCCACGTGGTGCTGCATCCGTCAGGCGTCCGAGCGGTGCAGGCGTCCCCTCGCCACCAGCTCGACCGTCGCCGCCACCGCGATCGCCTGGACGGCCATGAGCGCCACGAGGACGAACAGCTGGACCGCGCCGGCCGCCACCGGGGACGCGCCGCCCAGGAGCATGCCGACGAACGCGCCCGGCAGGGTGACCAGGCCGACCGTACGGGTCTGGTCCAGGCCGGGGAGCAGGGCGTCGGACGCGGCGGGGCGGGCTATCTCCAGGCGGGCGTCGTGGGGGAGGAGGCCGAGGGCCAGGCAGGCTTCCACCTCGCCGTGGCGCGCGGTGAGCTCGTCCAGGGCGCGCCGGCCAGCCAGAACGGTCGCGGTGAGCGCGCCGCCGATGAGAATTCCGGTGACCGGGATCAGCGCGATGCCGCGCGGCGGCAGCAGACCCGACGCGACGAGCAGGCCGACGATCGGGGCCACCGGCGCCGCGATCGGCAGTGCCGCCCACACCCAGCTGCCGTCCGGTGTGATCCGGCGGCCCGCCGTCCGCGCCGCCACACAGAACATGAGCAGAACGAACGCGAGCAGCGCGGCCCCATGGTGGATCACCCAGCCGATCACCAGGGACACCGCGCCGAGTTGGACCGTCGCGCGCAGGCCCGCCACGGTGATGTTTCGGGCGCGCCGCCACGACGCGTCGGGCGCGAGCCGGAACACCGCCGCCACGGACGCGGCGAGAAGCAACAGCACGACGAGCACGGCCGCCAGGACGCCGTTGACGGGCAAAAGGGTGGCAGCCGCCACCGTTCGATCGGGCATTCGTGCAGCCTAGAACGCTCCGACCTGGGCACCGGTGCTGTTCCAGGTGGCGCGGGTGCGCGACGATGGGTGCGCAACACAGCGCAAAGAGACGACGCCGAGAGAAAGAGGGCTGACCGTCATGGCACAGCAGGTGCAGGGCGTGATCGCGCGATCCAAGGGCGCGCCGGTGGCGATCGAGACGATCACGGTGCCGGACCCGGGGCCGGGCGAGGCCGTGGTCAAGATCCAGGCATGCGGGGTCTGCCACACCGATCTGCACTACCGGGAGGGCGGGATCAACGACGACTTCCCCTTCCTGCTCGGGCACGAGGCGGCCGGCGTCGTGGAGTCCGTGGGGCAGGGGGTGAGCGAGGTCGCACCCGGTGACTTCGTGATCCTCAACTGGCGTGCCGTGTGCGGCCAGTGCCGCGCCTGCCGGCGCGGCCGGCCCCAGTACTGCTTCGACACACACAACGCGAAGCAGAAGATGACCCTCTCCGACGGCACCGAACTCACCCCGGCGCTCGGCATCGGCGCGTTCGCCGAGAAGACGCTGGTCGCCGCCGGACAGTGCACCAAGGTCGACCCGTCCGCGTCCCCCGCGGCGGCCGGCCTGCTCGGCTGCGGTGTGATGGCCGGGATCGGCGCCGCCATCAACACCGGTGAGGTCGGGCGCGGCGACTCCGTCGCCGTCATCGGCTGCGGCGGTGTCGGCAACGCGGCGGTGGTCGGCGCCCTGCTGGCCGGCGCCGCGAAGATCATCGCTGTCGACATCGACGACGCGAAGCTGGAGACGGCGCGCTCGCTCGGCGCCACGCACACCGTCAACTCCCGCTCCACCGACGCGATCGAGGCCGTGCGCCAGCTGACCGGCGGCTTCGGCGCGGACGTCGTCATCGAGGCGGTCGGCCGCCCGGAGACGTACGAACAGGCCTTCTACGCACGGGATCTGGCGGGCACGGTGGTGCTCGTCGGGGTCCCGACCCCCGAGATGCGTCTGGAACTGCCGCTGCTCGACGTGTTCGGACGCGGCGGCGCGCTCAAGTCGTCCTGGTACGGCGACTGCCTGCCCTCCCGCGACTTCCCGATGCTCATCGACCTGTACCTGCAGGGGCGTCTCGACCTGGACGCGTTCGTCACCGAGACCATCGCGCTCGAAGACGTGGAGAAGGCGTTCGAGCGGATGCACCACGGTGACGTGCTGCGTTCGGTGGTGATGTTCTGATGGGCGCCCCCGGCGACAGTGACGCCCGCGTCGAGCACCTCGTCACCTCCGGCACGTTCTCCCTCGACGGCGGCACCTGGGACGTCGACAACAACGTGTGGCTCGTGGGTGACGACTCCGAGGTTCTCGTCATCGACGCCGCGCACGACGCCGACGCCATCGCCGCGGCAGTCGGGGACCGGCGGCTCGTCGCGATCGTGTGCACCCACGCCCACGACGACCACATCGACGCCGCGCCCGCGCTCGCCGCGCGCACGGGCGCCCCGATCCTCCTGCACCCCGCCGACACGGAGCTGTGGAAGCGCACACATCCTGACCGGGCACCCGACGGCGAGCTCGCGGACGGTCAGCAACTGGCCGTCGCGGGCGTTGAGTTGACGGTGCTGCACACGCCGGGTCACTGCCACGGGGCGGTCAGTCTGTACGCGCCCGCGCTCGGCACCGTCTTCTCCGGGGACACCCTGTTCCAGGGCGGTCCCGGCGCGACCGGGCGGACGTTCAGCGACTTCCCGACCATTGTCGAGTCCATCCGCGAACGGCTGCTGACCCTGCCCTCCGAGACCGTCGTGCGCACCGGACACGGCGACAGCACCACGATCGGGGCGGAGGCGCCGCACCTCGACGAGTGGATCAAGCGCGGCCACTGAGGGCCGTACGCGTGCGGGCCGGGCGGCAGCCACGCGCTGCCGCCCGCGCCTGCCCGCTCACGAGAACGCCGGACGGGCGTCAGGACGGGGCGAAGACCGCCCGAACCGTCTTGCCGCCGCGCGGGTCCGGCTCGACGCTCCAGCGCTGGGCGAGCGCGTGGACCAGGGCGATGCCGCGGCCCGACTCGGCCGTCTCGGAGGCGGGCCTGAGGTGGGGGAGCCCCGGCCCGCCGTCGCGCACCTCCACGATCAGTTCGCCCGCGTCCATGCGCAGGCTCATCCGGCAGCGATCGTCGGACACGCGCGTGGCGTTCGTGACGAGTTCCGACACCACCAGTTCGGCGTCCGCCGCCGTCTCGTCCGTGCGTCCCGCCAGGAACGACCGGGTCAGTCGCCGGGCCCAACGGGCGGCTCCCGTGCCCTGCGGCATCAGGTACTCCACGCGTGCGGCACGCCGTTCGGCGCCCTTGAACGCACGCATGACGATCACTTCCTCTCGCTGTCTCCTGCATGGGTCTTGCCCTCTTGGTAACGAACCCCATTCCCACGGGACATGATCGGCAAGCGGGTCCGTTCGGGTGGCGGGCCCGCCAGTGCGTGGTAGCCGTGCCCGATCCGGCGGCCGACCAGGACGTACGCGATCAAAGCGCCCGCCGTGTTGAGGATGACGTCGTCCACGTCGAACGCCCGGCCCTGCACGAGCGCGCCCTGCGCCAGCTCCACGAGCACCATGACGATCGCGGTCAGCAGCAGCACCCGCATCATGCGCATCCGACGCGCCACGAGCACCGGGAGCAGCAGCCCGAACGGCGCCCCGAGCAGGAGGTTTCCGCCGATCTGCTTGCATGCGGCCAGGAAGGTGTACGACTCCGCGTACTGCCGGAGCGAGGCGCCCGGCCGCAGGTTCGACCCGGCGATCCGGTCGGACGCCGGGGACGGGGTGAGGGTGAGGCGGGCCAGCACGGCGGAGAACAGGACGAGGGCGAGGAACGCGACGAGCGCGACCGCCGCCCGCACAAGCACCCGCCACCAGCCTCTCGAACGGGCCCGGTCCGCCTTGCTGGGTCGTGTCGTCGCCGATGTCATGGACTCCGGATGCCCCGGCGTGGCCGGAACACGCGGATTGACGGTGCGTCAGCCTCCTTCGGTGGGGTGCGCCAGCGTATCCAGGAAGCGCTCGAGGGCCGGCGAAGAGGCGCCGCCCCCGCAGCGTGCCCGGTCGACCTGCGGTATCGACAACTTCCCGAGGTGCAGGGCCTGGGTCTCGATGGCCTCGGTCAAGTGCAGCCGCTCCAGGGCCCGTTCGGCCGCGGTGCGGCGAACGTACTCGACGACTGTCACCCCCAGGTGATCCGCGTGACTGCTCACCGCGTCGTATTCGTCGGGCGTGAAGAGCTCCCGCAGAAGCGCAGTACCGTCCATGGCGGCATGATGCCGTTCCGGATCGCGCCGCGCGGGCGGATGGCATATTCACCGCTCGTTCGCGTGGAGTTGGGTCAAGCCGGTGGCTGGGACACGATCAAAGTGCGCGGCGGCCCGGTCGACGACACAGGGCGGTGGGGTGGACCCCCGTTGCCGATCTCCGTTAAGTTAGGCAAGGCTTACCTAATGGAGGTTCGGGATGGGTGTCCGACAAATCGCTACCGCCGTGCCCACCACGGCGGCCCGCGCACGCTCCGTGCTCGCCGCCGCATGGACCTGCGGCGTCACCACCGATGTGGGGCAGGACGACCTCGTCGGCGCGCATCGCGTCACCGAGGACGGCACGGTGCGCGTCTCACCGCCGCCGGACAGTGTGCTCGCCGCGGCCGTGCTCTGCTCACCGCACGGCCGCCCCACCACCCTCATGGAGTTCGCCGACGCGGCGCCCGTCCCCGTACGCGACCGGGTCCGCGCCCGGCTCTGGCTCTCGGGAGAGCTCGTGCCCGACGGTGAGGAGATGGTGCTGCGCATCGAGCGCGCCGTGCTCCAGACCCGTACCGAACGCCTCGGCATCGACCTCGACGAACTCGCCGGCGCCGCCCCCGATCCGCTGGCCCTCGCCGAGCCCCGGCTGCTGACGCATCTCGCCGACGCGCACCCCGAGGCCATCGAGCAGCTCACCCGGCTCATCACCCCCGACAGCCTGCACGGTGTCGTGCGCGTCCAGCCCCTCGCCGTCGACCGGCACGGACTGACGCTGCGCCTGGAGCGGGCCCGCGGACAGGCCGACGTACGGATCCCGTTCCACAGCCCCGCCGACGACATGACCTCGCTCACCGAGCGCATGCACTGCCTGCTCGCCTCGGCGCAGGCCGTCAGTCGCCGCCGGAGGTGACCTTCTCGCGCTCGGCGGGCCGCTCGGGCCGCGACACCGGCTCGGCGCGCCGGAACGCCCAGTCCATCCGCGGCTCGACGACGAACCGGAAGACGCGTCGCACCGGGTTCGTGCACAGCAGGGTGATGCCGGTGACCGCCGTCGCCGTCACCGCCAGCTCGCCCAGCGGCGTGTGCAGCCAGGGGTGGTGGTACCAGCCCCCGAACCGCGAGCTCTTGATGACGAAACCGTGCAGCAGGTAGGCGTATATCGTCCCGGTGCCCAGCGCGGTGAAGAACAGCTTGCGCCCCGGTACCCACGCCAGGAAGCAGGCTGAGAGCACGAGCGCGAGGACGAACAGGGCGGGCGTCGCGAACAGCCCCGCCCACGCGGGCACCCCGCGCCCTTCCACGGCCCCGCGGTGATAGAACCAGCCGGCGTCGAACCACGGCGCCACCCAGTACGCGGCCGCCACCGCGGCCAGCGCCACCGGCACCATCGCCCTGCGTACCCGCCAGGTACGCAGCCGCGCGAAGTGCTCGGGCCGCAGCACCAGACCCGCCACGAAGAACGGCAGGAACTGGATCACGCGCTGCAGTGCCAGGTCGCCGCCCGCGTCCGGCATCATCGACACGCCTGTCGCCAGGGCGAGCGACACGGGCAGAGGGTGGCGCATCTGCAGCCACAGCGGCGTCGAGAGCCGCCAGATGAACAGGGCCGCCAGGAACCACATCAGATACCAGGGATCCAGCAGGCTGATCGGATATCCGGGATCGTCCTGCGCCCAGCGGTAGAACAGTGTGTACGCCACCTCGAAGACGACGTACGGCACGACGACCCCGGTCACCAGCCGCTTCAGCCGACCTGGGGCCATGTCGAAGCTGCGGGAGAAGTATCCCGACACGAGCGCGAACGCCGGCATGTGGAACGCGTACACGGTGAGGTACACCGCGGTCACCGCGCGACTGCCGTAGGTCAACGGCTCCCACGCGTGCCCGCACGCGACGAGCACGATGGTCAGGAACTTCACGTTGTCGAAGTACGACTCGCGTGCCTTGCCACCGCCGGATATGCCTTGTGCTGCTTGCCGTTCCATCGAGCCCCTGCGCCCCTCCTCGTGCCGGACAAGCCCCCCGCCTGCCCCGTACAGACCGTTCCATGGCTGAGGCTGTGACACAAGCGCCGCAGGATGACGGTCGTGACATCAGGGAACGCGCTCAGCTCCCATGGGTCTCTCCGGAACGCGCAAAGGGCCCTCAGGGACGAGACCGATCTCGTCCCTGAGGGCCCTTTGCGGTGAATTTCGCCGTACCGGGCGATCAGACGGCGGTGTAGGCGCCGTCCACCAGGTGGTAGCTGCCGGCGATGAACGAGGCGCGCTCCGAGAGCAGGAACGCGATCAGCTCCGCGACCTCCTCGGACTGGCCGAGCCGGCCGGCCGGGTGCAGGCCGACGAGACCGTCGTAGGCGGCCTTGTCCATCTCCTTGAGCAGCGGGGTCTCGATGAAGCCCGGGCCGACCGCGTTGACCCGGATGCCCTTGGCCGCGTACTCGGCGCCGGCGGTTTTGGTCAGGCCGACGACGCCGTGCTTGGCGGCCACGTACGCGGGAGAGCCGGCGAAGCCGACCGAGCCGAGGATCGAGGCGACGTTCACGATCGCGCCGCCCTTGCCCGCGGCCTCGATGGCGGGAAGCTCGTAGCGCATCGAGTAGAAGACGCCGTCGAGGTTGGTCCGCACGACGCGGTTGTAGACGTCGATGTCGTAGTCGCCGGTGGGGGCGCTGGCGCCGCCGATACCGGCGTTGTTCACGGCCAGGTCGAGCCCGCCGAAGGTGTCCACGGCGAACTGCACGGCGGCTTCCACGGAGGCGGGCTGCGTCACGTCGAGCGCGACGGCCGCGGCCGCGATGCCCTCGCCCTTCAGGGTGTCCGCGGCTTCCTTGGCGCCCTGCTCGTTGAAGTCGGCGATGACGACGTTCGCGCCGCCGCGGCCGAGGCGGCGGGCGGTGGCCAGGCCGATGCCGGAGGCGGAGCCGGTGACCAGGGCGGTCTTCCCGGCGAACTCGGCGGCGTACTCGGCGACCTGGCCGGTGGTGGAGGTGGTGCTCATGGTGCGTTTCACTCTCTGGTTGCGATGTCGGAGGTCGCGGCCGATCGGGCGGCCTCCCCGATGAGTGCGTCGTAGGCCCGCGTCACCAGGGCGGCGAGGTCTTCGGCGGCGTTGTCCGTGCCGCGCGCCCAGGTGCGCAGCGCGGCGGTCAGTACACCGGCGGCGGCGCCGACGACGACCTCGGGACGCAGGTCCCGGGACGGGTCGGTGCCGAGCCGGTCGGCGATGATGCGCACGGACTCGTCCTGGGCGTCGACCCGGATGCGTTCGTACGCGGCGAACAGGGCGGGCTCCTCGTCCACGGCGGCGTACAGCCGGCGCAGGCTGGGGCGGTGGTGCCAGCCGGGGGTCTCCCGGTCGGCCAGCCAGTCCCCGACGGCACCGCGGTAGGCGAGCAGCGGGGATTCGTCTTCGGGGCGGGCGCGCAGCGCCGCGTTGATCCGGGCGCCGTCCGCGCGGGTGAAGTCCAGCGCCGCGTCCTCCTTGCCGGCGAAGTGCCGGCTGAAGGTGCGGCGCGTGACGTCCGCGCGCTCCGCGATCGCCTCGACGGTCACGTCCGCGAGCCCCCGCTCGAGCACCAGCTCGACGGCCGCCTCCGCCAGCGCCTCACGCGTCCGGCGGGCCTTGACCTGTCGCCGGTCCTCGGGGGACCGGGCGGGGAGGGGCTCGTTCGCCTTCATGTGTTCAGGGTACACCCATGTGTCCCGATGGGACACATGTCTCAGTGGGACATTCCGTTTCAGCGGGCCTCTCTGTTTCGGGGGAGGGGGTCTCAGGCGTGCCAGTGGCCGTAAAGCGCGGCGGTGGCGAAGCCGGGGCCGTAGGCGACCATGGTGCCCCGGGCGCCCGGCGCCGGCGGTTCGGCGTGCGTGCGCTCCAGGACGCGGAGCACGCTGACACCGCCGAGATTGCCCTCGTCGGTGAGGGTTTCCGTGGAGTGGCGGGCGGAGCGGTCGTCGACCCGCAGGGCCGCGGCGGTGTCGGAGATGATGCGCGGGCTGCCGGGGTGGATGACCGCGAAGTCGGTGCGGCGGCCGCCGAGCCAGTCGGTGAACGCGGGCAGCGCCTCGCGGGAGGCGGAGCGCCCCTCCTTCGTGGCGTCGAAGTGAAGCCCCTCGGAGGTGATCCGGCCGCCCAGATGGCGCATGGTGCCGGGGAGGACGTGCTCGAAACTGTCGCCGATCGCGAAGCCGGGACCGAGCGGCTCGCCGCTGACGACGGCGGCGCCCGCCGAATCGCCGAACAGGGCCTTGTAGACCATCGCGTCGATACCGGTGTCGCTGTGGTGGTACACGGCGGAGATCACTTCGGCGGCGACGACGAGCACGGCGCCGGCGGGCCTCGCGGCCACCATGTCTGCCGCTCGGATGAGGGACTTGGTGCCCCCGGTGCACGCGAGCGTCGTGTGCGCGAGAGCGCGGGCGGTGGGGCGCATGCCCAGCCGGGTCATGAGGTGGACGTCGAGGTTGGGCACCGACCAGCCGGTGGAGTGCGTGGTGACGATCCCGTCGAGGTCCACCGCCGACAGGTTCGCGCGGGCGAGTGCCGACTCCGCCGCTTCGTGGGCCAGATCCAGCGCGTCGGCGAACGCGGCACGGGCGCGCTCGCCCACGCCGCCCCGGCCCGCGACGGTGTCCGAGGTGAGCGGACGCGTGAAGTACCGGGTCCGCACGCCACATCCCCGCACCGCGCGGACGGCGGCTGCGAGACGTGGATGGTCCGGGTGGCGCGAGCGTATGTCGTCCGCGATCTCGTCGGTGGTCACCTTGTGGGCGCCCAGGACGGTTCGGGGGATGGACACGTACGCAGGCGTGTCGGGCATGTGATGGCTCCCACGGGGGCTGGAGGGGGTGTGGGGGGCCAGCTCAACGTACGTCACCGCGGGAGATGGTTGAAGTGGGGAGTATCAGCCCGCCTGCAGCGCGGGCATCCGCGGATGGGCCCGCCGGACGCCGGGGTGGAAGACGAGGATCATCAACCGCGCCCCCGGTGTAGTGAGCGGCTGCGCCGCGCACATGGTCGCCCAGCCAGGGCCCAGGCGGGCGTGCAGAAGCGGTCGTTCGTCGCCGTCCGGATGGATGGCGGAGCCGCCCGCCTCATAGATCGGGGCCGCGTCCGGATCGGCCAGTACCTCCTTCTCGATCTGGCGCAGCGTGTCGTCGTCCGGGCGTGCGGCCAGAGCCGCCCGCAACTGGGGGAGCAGCAGCGGGGCCCACGCGGTGGCCCAGTCCGTGAGCATGTGACGGGCATGCCGGTCCAGCAGCATCCACCGCATCGGGTTCGGCGGCGGCCGGTGGCCGGGAAACAGTTCCACGAAGGCCTGGTTGCAGGCGAGCAGGTCCCAGGACGCGTCGGACACGTAGGCGATGTGGCTGATGCCGTCGACCGCCTCCTGCCACACGCCCGGAATTTCCTTGCCCGACGACAGATACAGCGGTCCGGGCGGATCCTGCAGCAGTGCATAACGGCACAGCAGTACCCACTCCTGCTCATTCAGCCCGAACAGCCGCGCCACATCGCGCAGCAGATCAGCCGGCGGGCTCGGGTAGGCCCCCGACTCCAGCCGGTGATACGTCCCGAGCGTCCGGTGCAGCAACTGATCCACCTGGTGCTGCGACAGACCGGGCGCGCGCCGGCCCTGGCCCGTCGGGCGGGTGAAGCCGTGGGACTCGGGGGCTATGAGGGCGCGCCGTTCGCGGAGCAGGGCGCGGAGCGCCTTGTTGTTCATGGTGGGTAATCCCTCTTCGTACACGCAGAGTTGAGCGTGAGCAGTCTAAATACTCCCATCGCCTTTGGTAATAAACATTGCCCGAAGAAAACGATCAGACGGTCCGTCATGATGAGGTCTGCGGGGTTACCCACCTGCCGGTTTCATCAACTGTGCGCCTGTAGGCGCAGTGATGGGGCACCTGTGCCCGGCCGCTCGAAAATGGCCGAAATTTCCCGGCGTCGGGTAACTCACGAGCCTTCGGGTGTTCGAGGAAGAGAGAGCGGGACCGGGCCACTAATTTGTTCGATGTGGCCGGAATATGCGTTGCAGAACGCACGTTTCGCACTTGTCCGCGAGCGGGCTCCGGGGGTCACTGGCTGCGGTCGGTGCCGTCACTCGCCATTACGTAGCGGCCACGGCACCGGCCGCGCCCGGTCCTGAGCGGCCGCCCGGGCTCACCCCGTCTTGGACATGTTGCGTACGTAGTCCTCCGCCGCCGCGTCCAGACCGATGTCGTGCTGGGCGCGCTCGGACAGGTACCAGCGGTGCTCCAGGAGCTCGTGGTACAACTCGGCCGCGTCCGTCGGGGTCGGGATCCGGTCGCGCACCGCGCGGACCGTCGGCCGGAACACGTCGCGCACCCACCGGTGGGCGAGCACTTCCGGGCGGGCGTCCGGCGCGTCGTCCTGGGTCGCCATCCAGCTCTCCAGATCGCCGAGGAGGCGCCGCGCCTGGTTCTCCTCCGCGTCCAGGCCGGTCAGGCGCAGAAGCTGGCGCTGGTGATGGCCCGCGTCGACGACCTTCGGTACGAACGTGACGGTGTCGCCCAGCGGTGAGCGGGAGATCTGCATCTCGGCCACGTCGAAGCCCAGGTCGTTCAGCCGCCGGATCCGGCGCTCCATGTAGTGGTGCTTGCCCGCCGGGTACACCGATGTGCGGGTCAGCTCGCTCCACAGGTTCGCGTAGCGCTGCCCTATCTCCGTGCCGAACTCGATCGGGTCGATGGACGGGTGCAGGGCCCCGGAGGCCTCCAGGTCGAGCATCTCGCCGCTGATGTTCACCCGGGCCAGGTCGATGTCGTACTCGCGCTGCCCGTCACTCAGCTTCGCATGCAGCTCGCCGGTCTCCGCGTCCACGAGATACGCGGCGTACGCGCCCGCGTCACGCCGGAACAGCGTGTTGGAGAGCGAGCAGTCGCCCCAGGCGAAACCGGCGAGATGCAGCCGGACCAGCAGCACGGCAAGCGCGTCCATCAGGCGGTGCACGGTCGACGGGCGCAGCGTCGTCTCGAACATGGAGCGGTAGGGCTGGGAGCCGCCCAGGAACCGGGTGATCAGAACCGGTTCGAGCGGGCTGCCGTCCGGTTGCTCGCGGCCCGTCACGACGGCCAGCGGGTCGACCGCCGGTATCCCCAACCGGTCGATCGTGCGCAGCAGTTCGTACTCGCGCAGTGCCGGGCGCTCGGCCAGCTCCTTCACCGCGACGACCTCGTCCCCGGCGCGCGCGTAGCGCACCACGTGCCGCGAGATACCGCGCGGCAGCGGCACGAGGTACTCCGGTGGCCACTCCTCCAGCGGGATGTGCCACGGCAGGGAGAGCAGGAGCACCGGGTGCTCGGGGTTGGTGGCGCTGATCTGGAGCGGCATGGTCACAAGCGTAGAGGGCCCGGTCGCCGGGTTCCGGTCCGGGAACCTATGACTCCAGGGACCGTTCCGCCCCCGCCAGGATCTCGGTGATCCGCAGGCCGAACCGGGCGTCGCACGGCGATGCCACGCCCGTGCGCGCCGACTCCCGCAGGACGTCGACCGCCGCGGCGAGGGACTCCTGTGCCGTGCCGCCCGTCGGCATCGTCAACACCCCGGCCGTGCCGCGCAGTTCGACCGCGGTACCGCCTGCCGCCTGCGGGGTCGTCAGGCTCAGGGCCGCCGTGCTGGAAGCGCCGGACGCGTGCCGCATCACCAGGTGCACGGTGTCGCCGGGGCCGCCTCGGGCCGTCAGCGCCTCCACGTCGCCGAGGATCGGCAGCAGCACCGACAGGGCGTGCGGGCCCACGTCCCACAGGGCGCCCCGCTCGGCACGCCACGGTGTCGAGGCCCGCACGCCGGCGTCGTCGCCGGGTGTGTACAGCGCGCCGTACCAGTCGGCGCGGCCGGTGAACCAGCCCTCCACGGAGGCCTGTTCGGTGATCCAGGCCGAGGTGACGGGCGCGTAGCGCAGGGTGCAGAAGACGGCCGAGGCGACGCCCGCCGCGTCGGCGGCCTCCACCACGGCGCGGGCCGCTTCCGGTTCCGTGGCGAGGGGCTTGTCGAGCAGCAGATGACAGCCGGCTGCGGCGGCCCGGGCGGCCAGGGGGGCCTGCACGTCCGGTGGCACAGCGAACGCCACCGCGTCGCAGGCCGCGAACAGCGCGTCCACGTCGTCGTACGCCGTCGTGCCGTGCCGGGCCGCGAGTTCGGCGGCGGCCTCCGGGCGGCGTCCCCAGACGCCGGTGAACTCGGTGTGCGGATGGGCGGCGAGCGTGGGGGCGTAGGTCCGCAGGGCCCAGGGGCCCGTGCCGACAAGTCCGAAACGGAGCGCGTCAGTCGAGGTCATGACCGGCAGTATCGCCCGGACGCGGCAGGGACCGATGGCGTCGGCGCGCCGACCGGGCGGCCCGCGCCGCAGGCCTGCGCCGCCGTCCGCGGTGGCAGGCGGGACCCGACGAGGCGCAGACAGCGGGGCAGGGCATGGTGAATACTGATTCACCTACCGGGTGAATGCTGATTCACCCGATCTCCCGGGCGGCCGGGCCGCCGCTCGCCGTCCCCGAGCTGGAGCCCCATGGACCCCGCCCCCGCCCCGATATCCGGGCCGCCACCGCTGCGCGAGCGCCTCACCGTGCCCGTCCTCGCCTTCGGCGGCATCCTCATGGCGGTCATGCAGACCGTCGTCGTGCCGCTGCTGCCGGATCTGCCCCGGCTCACCGGAGCGTCGCCCGCGGCCGTCTCCTGGATGGTCACCGCGACCCTCCTCGCCGGCGCCGTCCTCACACCCGTCCTCGGCCGGGCCGGCGACATGTACGGCAAGCGGCGTGTCCTGCTGATCGCGCTCGGCCTGATGACCGGCGGTTCCGTGCTGTGCGCGCTGACCTCCGACATCCGGATCCTGATCGCCGCCCGCGCGCTGCAGGGCGCCGCCGCCGCCGTCGTACCGCTGTCCATCAGCATCCTGCGCGACGAACTCCCGCCGCACCGCACCGGTTCCGCCGTCGCCCTGATGAGCTCCACCGTCGGCATCGGCGCCGCCCTCGGCCTGCCGCTGGCCGCGCTGATCGTGCAGTACGCGAACTGGCACGTGATGTTCTGGGCGACCAGCGCCCTCGGCGCGCTCGGCCTCTCGCTCGCCTGGTGGGCGGTGCGCGAATCGCCCGTCAGAGCGCCGGGCCGCTTCGACGCACTCGGCGCTCTCGGCCTCGCGGCGGGGCTGATCAGCCTGCTGCTCGGCGTCTCCCAGGGCGGGCAGTGGGGCTGGGGCAGCGCCCGTGTCGTCGGCCTGTTCGGCGGCGCCGTCGCGATCCTCGGCCTGTGGACGTGGCACCAACTGCGCACCGGACGGCCCCTGGTGGACCTGCGCCTCGCCGCCGGCCGCCGCGTCGGACTGCCGCATGTCGCGGCGCTCTTCACCGGCTTCGCGTTCTACGCCAACTCGCTCGTCACCGCGCAGCTCGTGCAGGCCCCCGTCGCCACCGGATACGGCCTGGGCCTGTCCATCGTCGCGACCGGACTGTGCATGCTGCCCAACGGCGTCATCATGCTGCTCTTCTCCCCGGTCTCGGCCCGCGTCTCCACCACGCGCGGCCCCCGCGTCACGCTGGCCATCGGCGGGGTCGTGCTCGCGCTCGGCTACGCCGTGCGCATCGCCGACAGCACCGATCTGTGGGTCATCCTCGTCGGCGCGGCCGTCGTGTCGACGGGCACCACCCTCGCCTACTCGGCGCTGCCCACGCTGATCCTGCGTGCCGTGCCACCCGGAGCGACCGCGTCCGCGAACGGCGTCAACGTCCTCATGCGCACCATCGGGCAGGCCGTCTCCAGCGCCGCCGTCGCCGCCGTCCTCGTACACCACACGACCCGCGTCGGCGGCGCCGCGGTGCCGTCGCTGTCCGGCTATCGGATCGCGTTCGCCATGGCGGGTACGGTCGCCCTCGTGGCCACGGCCGTCGCCCTGGCCGTCCCGTCCGACCGCGGGCGGGAGGACCTGACCGCCGGAGGGGCGGTTCAGGTGGCCACGACCAAGGGAGTGTGAGGCGATGAGCACGGCGTACGCCGACGAGCGGGGGCCCGGCGCGGGACGGCGCGACGCCGAGGCGACCAAGACCGCCATCGTGAAAGCGGCCCGGTACCTGCTCGCCCGGCACGCGCACGGCGACATCACGCTCAAGGCGGTCGCCGACCGGGCCGGCGTCAGCCCGCCGCTCATCCTCAAGTACTTCGGGAACAAGGACGCCCTGTTCTCCGGCGTCATGAACTTCGAGGCCGACGTGGAGTCCTTCCTCGACGCGCCCCTGGCGGACCTGGGCCGTCACATGGTGCGCCACGTCCTGACCGGGCAGGCCGAGCGCGGCGCCGACCCGATCCTGCGCATCGTCTTCGCCCCGCTCCACGGCGAGCAGGGCGAGATCCTGCGGGCCAACTTCCGCGCCCAGGTCAGCGGCGCCCTCGCCGGGCGCCTCACCGGCGAGGACGCGGGTCTGCGTGCCGAGCTGGCGGTATCGATGCTGCTCGGGCTCGGTGTCATGTACGGGATCGCCCGTGGTCCGCATGTGCGGGCCGCGGGGATCGACGAGGTGGTGGACCGTTACGCCCCGGCCGTTCAGACCCAGCTGGGGCCCTTCTCCCACGGAGATCCGTGAGAAGGGCCCTGGCCTGTAGGGCCGCGGGGAACTTCGCGATCAGCCCCCTCACCGTCACCGAACGCGCAGCGGCTCCAACCCGACCACGGTCTCGAACCCGTCGGCCCAGCGCACCTTCAACTCCCCTTCAGTGACGACGACTTCGGTCACGGCCTCGGCGAGCGGTACCTCTGGCTCCCCGCCAAGAGAGGCCAGCGCCACGAAGACCCCGGCCCCTTCCGCTTCGGCCGAGAGCCTGGGCATCCGCACCCACGGCTCGTACGCCGTCCCCTCCGGCGCCCGCGCGGAGTCCAGGTCGCCCCACCCGTACAAGCCGACCAGCTCCGAGCGGAGCGCCTCCGTCGCCCAGCCGGTGAGCGTCAGC
This sequence comes from Streptomyces sp. NPDC050264, assembly GCF_040655895.1. Taxonomy (NCBI): domain Bacteria; kingdom Bacillati; phylum Actinomycetota; class Actinomycetes; order Kitasatosporales; family Streptomycetaceae; genus Streptomyces; species Streptomyces sp. NPDC050264. The sequence goes on along the minus strand of NZ_JBFAKV010000018.1, from coordinate 139,219 downwards.
CGTGCTCCGTGCGGGGCGCCCGCGACGCGGTGGACCCGCAGCTCGTGGCGGCCGCGTGCCACGGTGAGGCTCTCCACGCGCAGCCCCGGCACCATCGGCGGCCCCGACGCGAACACCGGGCGGTGCCAGGACGCCGCCCAGCCCCATCCGTCGCCCTGGCCCGCGCCCAGCGGGTGCAGGCGGCGCCGTACGCTCGCGACGCCTCCCACCTCGACGGACAGGTGGTTGTCCGCGGTGTTGGTCGCGGAGGTCGGCCCGGTGTGCGTGGAGTACGCCTGGCGGCCGTAGAGCGCGTCGTCCTGCGCCGCGAACTCGCCTTCGTGCGGGCGGACATGGTCGCTTCCGTGGTTGTGCAGCCGCACGATCCCGTCGTCCCGCGTCGACTGGACGAGCAGCCCCGGCGCGGGCAGCGCGAGCACCCGGTCGGGTCCCTCGCTCGGGGCGGGCTCCTCGGTCGAGGTCCACAGCGGCGCGTCCTGCGGTGCGAGCAGCGCCACGAACCCCTTCGACGCCCAGTACGGGGACGCGGGCCCGGAGTACGACTGGAGCGTGGCGGCGTGCGGGCCGTGCCAGCCGAGGCTCAGCAGGCCTTCGTCCGTGACGCCGCCCCTGTCCAGGAAGTAGCGCAGGTTTCCGCTGATCAGGCGGCGCGAGGCCCCGGGTGTCAGCGGGGTGTGCCCGGTGACCGCGCCGGCGCCGATCGCCGCCGACGCCGCGAACCGGTACGTGAGCGAGCGCCCGAAGTGGATCGGCGCGCCGTCCCCGCCGAAGAGCAGCGAGAAGCCCTCCAGGTGCTCGCGCAGCCGGGGGCCGAAGCGGGCCGACAGCGCCGTGTCGCCCGACAAGTGCGCGTGCAGCATCGGATACAGGTGCAGCGCCCACCCGTTGTAGTGGTCGAAGGCCCGCCCGTCGCCGTCCGCGTACCAGCCGTCGCCCCGGTACCACGTCTCCATCAGGCCGAGTGCGCGATCCATGGCCCGCGCTGTCGCCCCGTCGCCGCGGCCCACCGACTCCAGGAACGACGCCACCATGAAGGGGAAGAGGTACCAGTTGTTGGGGGCGGGCGTGTGCGTGATCGCGCCGCGCAGCCATTTCTCTGCCCGGTCCTGTACGTCGCCGTCGAGCCGGTCCCACAGCCACGGCCGCGTCAGCATCAGACCGAGCGCCACCGACGCCGACTCGACCATCGGCTGGCCCTGCACATGGTGGTCGAGGATCAGCGGCCACGACTCGGCGTCGTCCGCGCCGGGCGTACGGGTGCCCGCGGTGAGCCCGCCGGCGTACCGCTCCAGCCAGCCGTGCGGATCCTTCCCGTCGGCGCCCGCGACCCGGAATCCGGCGGCGAGGAACGTACGGGCGAATCCTTCGAGGCCGTCCGAGCGGACCCCCGACGCGGAGGGGCGGCCCGGCAGGTCGAGCAGGGCGCCCTCGGGGGTGGCCCAGCGCCAGGCGGCGCCGAGCAGCCCGTCGGCGACGGCCTCCCAGTGGGCGCGGGTGTAACCGGTGTACGGGCTCAACACCCGGTCCTCGGCGGGAAGTTCGAAGGGAAAGCTCATGCGAGGAACGCCAGCCTTTCGCGTCGTACGGGATGGGCGAAACCGTCGCCCGCGGCCCACCGCGCCACTTCGCCGACGGCCGTGTCGGCGAGCCGCTCCCACTCGCTGCCCTGGGAACCGGCGAGGTGCGGGGTGATCAGAGCGTTCGGGCAGTTCCACAACGGGTGCTCGGCGGGGAGCACTTCGGGGTCGGTGACGTCGAGCACCGCCCGGATACGGCCCGCGCGCACCACGTCGGTGAGCGCGTCCTGCTCGACGACGGCGCCGCGCGACGTGTTGATGAGCGTGGCGCCGGGCCGCATGGACGTGAGGAGGCTGCGGCTCACGAGGCCGCGCGTCTCCGGCAGCAGCGGCGTATGGACGCTCAACAGGTCGCTGCGGGTGAACAGTTCGGGCAGCTCCACCCACTCCACCCCCAGCCCGGCGGCTTCCGCCGGGGTGACGTACGGGTCGTGCAGCAGGACCTCGAAGTCGAAGGGCCGCAGCAGTTCGACGACCCGGCGGCCGATCAGAGAAGCGGACAACAGGCCGATCGTGCGCCGGTAGTTGCCCACCTCGTGCGAGGTGAGCAGCCACTCGTCGCGGGCGCGGGCCTGCCGGAAGTCGCGGGCCCGTTCCAGGACGTGCTTGCCGTGCAGCAGGATCATCGCGAGGGTGTACTCGGCGACCGGCAGTGCGTTGGCCGCGGCCGCCGAGGTGACCTCGATGCCCCGCTCCCAGCAGGCGTCGGTGACGTGCCCGCGCACGGAACCGGCCGCGTGCACCACGGCCTTGAGGTGAGGCGCCGCGGCGAGGACGTCCGCGTCGAGCCGCGGGCACCCCCACCCGGTGACGAGGACGTCGACCCCGGCGAGGATCTCCTTGGCCCGTACGGTCGTCAGGTCGTCCAGGACGGGCAGGGGCGCCAGGTCGCAGACCTTCGTGAGCGCGGCCACGGACCGGGGCGTGAAGACGGCCGCCGCGGCCTGGGGGGACATGGCCAACGCCACTCGGGGCTCGGTCACTTGACCGCCCCCGCCGTCAGGCCGGACCGCCAGAACCGCTGGAGGAAGATGAAGGCGAGGACGAGAGGAAGGACCGCGAGGAGCGAGCCCATGATCACCACCGGGTAGTACTCGGGAGAGACGGTCGCCTGGCTGTTCCACTGGAAGAGGCCCAGGCTCACGGGATACAGGTGCTGGTTCGACAGCATGACCATCGGCAGGAAGAAGTTGTTCCAGATCGAGGTCAGCTGGAAGAGGAAGACGGTGATCAGGCCGGGGCCGAGCATCCGCAGCGAGACCCGGACGTACGTCGTCAGCTCGCCTGCGCCGTCGACGCGGGCCGCCTCCAGGACCTCGTTGGGGACGTAGCCCTGCGCGAAGATGCGGCCCAGGTAGACGCCGAACGGGTTGAACAGGTAGGGGATGAACACCGACCAGAAGGTGTTCACGACGCCGGTCGCGGACGCGATCAGGTACAGCGGCAGCGCGAGCACCGTCTGCGGCACCATCACCGCCGCGAGCACCAGGCCGAACAGCTTCTCCTTGTGCCGGAAGTGGTACTTGTCGAAGGCGTACCCGCAGGCGACGCTGATCATCGCGCCGAGCGCCGCCCCGAGGACCGCATACAGCAGGCTGTTGCCGTACCAGCGGCTGTAGAGGCCGCCGTCCATCGCGAACAGGTCATTGATGTTCCGCACGAGGGAGAAGTCGCTGAAGGACAGGATGCTGCTGCTGAACAGGGCGTCGCGGGACTTCGTCGAGGCGAGCACGAGCCACACGGCCGGCAGGATGGTGTAGAGGACGGAGATCACGACGACGACGTTGACCGTCGCCCGTCCGAGCAGCCGGGGCCGCAGCAGAGTGGAGTCCGTGGCGCTCATCGGGCGTTCTCCTCGGCCGAGTTGACGCGGTTGGTCCAGCGGGTGACGCCGTAGGAGACGGCGATCGTGATGATCAGGAGGATCACCGAGGCGGCAGCCGCGAGCGAGTAGTTGTTACGGCTGAACGCCGCGTCGTAGATGTACATGCTCGGCGAGAACCGGGCGCCGACCATCTGTGAGGCCTGGTGCAGCAGCATCGGCTCCGTGAACAGCTGCAGCGCCCAGATCAGGGTGAACATCGAGACCATGACGATCGAGGAGCGCACGAGCGGCGCCTTCACCTGGAGCGCGGTGCGCACCGGTCCCGCGCCGTCGACCACCGACGCTTCGAGCACCTCGCGGGGGACCGCCTGCAGAGCCGCGTAGAAGACGACCATGTTGTAGCCGAGGTTGCTCCACAGGGCGATGTTCACGATCGACGGCAGCGCCGTGTGCAGGCCGAGGAAGTCGATGGTGATGTCGGCCTTGCCGAGCACCTCGATGACCGGGCTGATACCGGGCGTGTAGAGGTACAGCCAGATCAGCGCGCCGATGATGCCGGGCACGGCGTGCGGCAGGAACAGGCCCAACTGGGCCCAGGAGCGCAGCCGTACGACACCGGAGTCGAGCAGCAGCGCGAGTGCGAGCGAGCCGATCGTCATCAGCGGGATGTAGATCAGGCAGTACAGCCCGACCGTGCCGAGCCCGGAGAGGAACGAGGGGTCCGTGAGCACGGAGGTGTACGAGCGCAGGCCGACGAAGACCGTGCGCTCCGGGCCGAAGCCGAGGCCCGGCTGGTCGTCGCTGAAGAAGCTCAGCCACACCGCCGTCCCGACCGGGATCAGGAAGACGAGCGTGAGCAGGACGAAGAAGGGGGCCATCAGGACGCCCGCCGCGCCGCCGCGGCGGCGTCCGGCCGCACGTTGCGCCTTGCGTCGGGAGACGTCCGCCTCCCGCGGGGGCGCGGACGCCGTCGCGGTGGCCTGGGCTGTCGCGGTCATGGGAGTCACCTGCCTTTCGGGATGCGGGCGGTCACGTGGTGCTCTGGGTGGTCTTGAGGCCGAGCGCCTTGAGGTCGGGCATGGTGCCGTCCTGGGCGGCGCGCAGGGAGGATTCGAGGGTGCCGGAGCCGACCGCCGCGCGGGCGAAGGCGTCCTGCATGACCTGGCCGGTCGCCGTCATGCGCGGCCCCCACATCCAGCCGTCACCGATCTTGTGCGCCTCCTGCTCGAACAGCGTGTAGATGTCCTGACCGCCGTAGTACGAGCGGTCGAACGCGGCCCGTCCCACCGGGATGAGCTCGGAGACGGCCGGGTACTGACTGCTCGCACCGCTGGAGAGGCGGGCCTTGAGCGCGTCCGGGCTGGAGACCTGCCACTCGATGAACTCCATCGCGGCCTCGGGGTGCCTGCTGTCCTTGGTGACGGCGAACGTGGAGCCGCCGTTCGTGCCGAGGGACGGCTTCTTCGGGTCCCACTGGGGCTGCGGGGCGATGCGCCACTGCCCCTTCATCTCGGGGTGGGCGTTCATCTGGGCGCCCGCTTCCCAGGCGCCGCTGTGCCGGGTGAGGATCAGGCCGTTGGCGTTCTGCGCGTCGGTGGCCCGGCTCCCCGGCGAGGTGACGTAGGCGAGATCCTCGTCGATGAGGCGCTGCCAGTACCGGGCCACGCGCCGGCTGGGGGCGTCGGCGAGGGACACGTTCCACGCGCCCTTCGAGGTGTCGAACCAGTGGGCGCCCGCCTGCCAGCACCATCCGGAGAACTGGCCCATGTCCACGGAGAACGTGGTCACTTTCCGCTTGCCGCCGGTGCGGCGCACGGCGCGGGCCAGGTCCGCGTACTCGTCCCAGGTGGTCGGGATCTCGAACCCGTACTTGTCGAAGAGGTCCTTGCGGTAGTGCAGCACCATCGGTTCGACGTCGAGGGGCACGCTGTAGGTGCGGTTCTCGAACGTGGTCAGACCGAGCGCCTGCGGCAGCAGCTTCGCCCGCAGCTCGTCGCTGATCATGTCCGTGATGTCGCGGGCGACGCCGTCGATGGCGTAGCCGGGCAGCTGGGGGTACTCGATCGTGGCGACGTCCGGGGCGTTGCCCGCCCGTGCGGCGTTGCTGAGCTTCAGATACCCGCCGGCCGTGCCGGAAGGTATCTGCTCGAAGACGACCTTGATGCGGTCGTGTGTCTTGTTGAACGCGTCCACCACTTCCTGGCTGCCGCGCAGTGCGGACCAGAACGTGATGGTGGTGGTGGATCTGGTGCTCTTGGTACCGGACGTGCTGCTGCTCCCGGATGACGCGCTGTCGTTTCCGCTGCAGGCGCTCAGGGCGCCCGTCAGCGGCAGCGCGGTGATCGCGGCGAGCATGGATCGACGGCTCTGTCGACCAGGCATGGGCGCCTCCCGCGGCTCCTGCGTGTTCGAGTCACGGGAATACTGATCGGCTGAGCGGACCTGGTCAATAGATCGATCAGAAGAAAATCAAACGGTCAAACGCTCATTCTGAGGGTGGAGTTGGCACCGGGACGGCAGGGGTACCCGTGGCCTGGGCCGAACCGTCCGGCGCCTGGGTCGAACCGCGGACCTCCAGGGTGGGCAGCAGCTCCATGCGCCGCACCGGCCCCCCGGACCCGCCGGACGTCAGGTCACCGAGCCGGCGCAGCAGCAGCTCCGCGGCCGCCCGGCCGACCTCCGCCTTCGGCGGCGACACTGCCGTCAGGGGCGTACTGCCGAGCGCCGCCACCACATCGTCGTACGCGATCGCGGAACAGTCCTCCGGGACCCGCACCCCGCTGTCCCGCAGCGACTGCACCAGCATCAGCGCGTCCACATCGCCGTGCAGTACGGCGGCCGTCGCACCCAACTCCTTGAGCAAAGCGGGGAGTTCGATCGCCTTCTCGGCGTTCTCCGCCTCGGGGCCGCAGGCCGCGCCGGGCGAGCTGAGGGCCACCGCCCACGTGTCGACGTCCGGGTGGCCGGACGCGATGTCGGTGAACGCCGTGCGGATGGCGCGCGCCGTCGGGCTGTCGTCGCGCGCGGCGAGCACGATACGCCGGTGGCCGAGGCCCGTGAGGTGCTCGACGGCGAGATGGATGCCGTACCAGTGGTCCGTGCAGACGGTGTCCAGGGCGTGCAGCGCGCTGCCGCGCCGCGGCCTGCGCTCCATCACGACGGCGGGCACCTCCAGGCGCGCCAGCCACGCGTAGTCCGCTTCCTCCGTGGCGCGGCTGCGCCAGCGCGGCGCGATCAGCAACCCGCGCGCACCTTCCGCCAACGCCCGCTCCACGATGGGCTGTTCGGCGCCGGGAGCGGTCGGCGCGATGTGCAGCGCGATGCGCATGCCGGCCTCCTCGAAGGCGGTGCGGGCGCCGTGCACGGTCTCGTACAGATAGGCGTGCCGCTCGGGCACGACGACCGCGACCGGGCCGCCGTCCGCCGGGGGCGTCACCGGGGCCGCGGCCTGCTCGGTCTCGGTCAGGACCGGGCGGGCCACCCCGTGGCCGCGGCGCAGCTTCCCCTCGCGGGCCAGTTCCTCCACGTCGCGGCGGAGCGTCACCACCGACACCGCGAGCTCCGAGGCGAGATCGCTGACGCGGGTCGCGCCGCGCGACTGCACGACGGCGAGGATCCGTTGCCGCCTGAGATCGACCGGTTCGCGCATGCTGAGGGCCCCCTCACAACCACTGTTCGTTTGAGCGCTTTGCTGAACGCTTCCGCGGCAGCATAACCAGCGGTTGGCGGGCGGGGTCAGCCTTCGGCGATGTCCGGCTCCGCCGGAAGACGGTCAAGGGTGATGCCGAAGTGCTGGTCGTAGGCGTCCAGGACCGCCGCGTCCGTGGGCAGCTCGGTGCGCGTGCGCTCCGCGCCGACCGTCGTGGTGAGCGTATGACCGCTGAGGGTGATCCGGCCGTCCTCGGTCAGCAGCGAACAGACCAGCGACCGCGAGAAGTGCGAGGCGGGTGAGGTGCGGTGGTACCAGGCGCCCGCGGTGAAGTCCGCGAGCGCCCGCGGGCGCTGGTCGAGCAGGTACTGCGGCTCCCCGTCGCGCAGCACGAGCAGATCGCCGTCGGCGGCCTCCTCGATGCGGAAGACCCCGCCGGGCTCGCTCTGCTCGCCGCGCTCCTCGTACGCCAGCGGGAGGTGTGTGTGCGTACCGAAGCCGACGTCGGCCAGCCAGTCTCCGCCCTCGCCGTCACGCACGCGCAGCGCGAGATGGTCGTACGGGATGCCCAGCCGGCCGCCCTCGCCCACCACGCGCGCCTGCAGCAGCGTCACGTCGAAGCCGAGGGCGCCCAGCAGCGCGGCGAAAGCGCCGTTGAGTTCGTAGCAGAAGCCGCCGCGCCGCCGGTCGACCAGCTTGGCGACGAGCGCGTCCGAGTCGAGCGTGATGTCCTCGCCCAGGTGCACGGAGAGGTTCTCGAACGGGACGGCGCGCAGGTGCGCCAGGTGCAGCGCGCGCAGCGCCCCGGCGGTCGGGGCGGCCGGTCGCTCGGCGCCGATCCGGGCCAGGTAGGCATCGGCGCGGGTGCGATCCACGTGCTTCACGGGATACGAGTGATGCGGATGATCCATGCCGACAGTGTCACCGCTCCCGCGCGTCGGGTCCCGGGCGGACCGGCAGCCGTCGGACGCTGTTGCCGACGAAGCCGGCGTGCGCGGGCAATTCGTCGTCCGGCACGGCGAGATCGAGGCCGGGGAACCGGGCGAACAACCGCTCCAGCGCGACCGTCGCCTCGAGGCGGGCCAGCGGCGCGCCCAGGCAGTAGTGCGCGCCGTGCCCGAGCGAGAGGTGCCGGTTCTTCGCCGGACGGGTGAGGTCGAAGCGGTCGGCGTCCGGGCCGTGGGCGGCCGGGTCGCGGCCCGCCCCCGAATACCCGGCGAGGACGGGCGTGCCGCGCGGGATCACCGTGCCGTCGACGGTGAGGTCCCGGGTCGGGTAGCGGAACGGGAAGTAGCTGACCGGGCTGTCCCAGCGCAGCGTCTCCTCCACGACATCCGTCCACGTCGCCGTCCCGGCACGCACCAGCGCGAGCTGGTCGCGGTGCCCGCACAGGGCCCGCACCGCGTTCGTGATGAGGTTCAGCGTCGTCTCGTGCCCGGCGATGACGAACAGGATGAGCGTGCCGATCAGCTCCTCCTGGCTCAGCCGGTCGCCGTCCTCCTCGCGCGCCGCGATGAGGGCGCTGGTGAGATCGTCCCCCGGCTCCTTCGCCCGTGCCGCGGCGACCTGGGCGAGCACCGTCACCATCTCCTTGTTGGCGGCGAGGGCCTCCTCGGGCGTCGTGCCGGTGGAGACGACCTGGCTCGACAGATGGTGCAGCCGGTCCCTGAACTCCTCGTCCACGCCGAAGAGTTCACAGATGACCCGCATCGGGAGCTGCAGCGCGAACCGGGACCGCAGCTCCACCACGGGGTCGGCCGCCGCCTGCCGGGCGACCCCGTCCAGCAGCTCGTCGACCAGCTGCTCGATACGCGGTCGCAGCCCCTCCACCCGCCGGATGGTGAACGCCCTGCTCACCAGCGAGCGCAGCCGCCGGTGGTCGTCGCCGTCGGCCGTCGTCATCCCGCGCACCGTCGCGAACGTGCGCAGCGGCCAGCCCGGCGGTATCCGGCCGTCGGCGAGCGCCGCGAAATGACGGGCGTCCTTGGCGACATCGGGGTGCGCGAGGAACTCCTTGAGCGCGTCGTGGCCGAGGACGACCATGCCGGGCACGTCACCGGGGAGCACGACCGGGGCGACCGCGCCGCGCTCCATCAGCCGTGCGTTGCGCGCGTGCGGGCAGCCGCCCGCGGGGTCGATGCGGTGCGCGACGAGGCCGGCGTCGTTGGCGGGGGCAGCGGCGTCTGCGGCATCGGTGGCGGAGGTCAAAAGAGGCTCCTGACAGGTCGGGTGACGAGCACGGGGGAGTGCCAGGTCCTGACCGGCCCGTCAACTCCCCCCGAGTGCGACGGCCTTCGGATCCTACGGCGCCTGCGGCCCGAGGCCCAGGTCGTAGATCCGATCCAGCAGCCACGCCTCGTTGCCCGCGAGGCCCGCCCGGTGCAACGCCTCGTCGGCCTCCGCGAGCGGCACGGCGAGCACGGACGCGGTCGCCGGCGGCTCGGTGCCGGAGAGCGCGGCGCGTGCCGTGTGCAGCAGTCGCAGACAGGCCTGTGCCGCGGCCACCTCGTGGTTCTTCGTCTGTCGGCCATGGTGCTCGACGTTCCTGGTCCCGTTCATGGTTCCCACTCTTGCGCACGGGTCTGACAATCCGTCTCCAATGGTGCGGAGCTAGCCTCGTGGGAGCCCCGGGGCACGTACCGGGGCAGGAACGGAAAGGAGGGTTCCGCTGGTGACGTCACTCGCGGCTTCCCTGTTCGACCCCGCGGCGGGCCAAGGCCTCCGGCAGCTCGCCGAGTTGGGCCTCGCGCTGGTCCTGTCCACGCTGATCGGCGCCGAGCGCGCCGTGCAGCAGAAGAGCGCGGGGCTGCGCACCCACACGCTCGTCGGCGTGGGCAGCGCCCTCTTCATGGAGGTCTCCCAGCACGGATTCAACTCCGTCCTGGCCCTGGAGGGCGTGTCGTTCGACCCCTCCCGGGTCGCGGCGCAGATCGTCTCCGGAATCGGTTTCATCGGCGGCGGGCTCATCTTCGTACGAAGGGATGCCGTACGGGGACTCACCACCGCCGCCACCGTCTGGCTGACCTGCGCCATAGGGATGGCCTGCGGCGGCGGCCTGCCCCTGCTCGCCCTCGCCGCGACCGCCTGCCACTTCCTCGTGGTACGCGGCTACCCGTGGCTGACCCGGCGCGTCCCGGCCCTGGCCACCGAACGCCGCTCGGGCCTGCACCTCGCCTACCGGGTCGGCAGCAGCGTCCTGACCGGAGTCCTGGAGGAGTGCACGAGCCGGGGCTTTCGCGTGGTGGAGCTGCGCACCGACCGCACCGAATGGGAACAGGGCCCCGACCGCCCCGGCACGATGGCCGTCCACATGGAGATCGAGGGCGCCGCCGACGTCCCCGAACTCGTCGCGGTGCTGGCCGAGCGGGACGGGGTGCTCGATGTGGCGTCGATGGAGTCGGCGCCGGACGAATAACGGGCAGCCGACGAGCCCCGGCCCCGCGCGCCACCTCTGCGCGTCCCACGGCCGGCACAGCGCCGCGTACGCCCCGTCCGCCGCCACCAGGTCGTCGCGCGAGCCGAGTTCGGTCAGCGGGCCAGCCTCCATGACCGCGACCCGGTCGGCGTCGTGGGCGGTGTGCAGGCGGTGCGCGACGGCGATGACGGTGCGGCCGCGAGGGCACGCTCCGTGTGCCGGGGCGTGGCCGGGTCGAGCGGCGCCGTCGCCTCGTCGAGGACCACGGTGTGCGGGTCCGCCGGCGCGGCGCGGGCCGGCGCGAGCCCCACCATCCACAGGCTGCCGGGCAACGCGCCGGCCGTGACCCGCCCGCGCTGCCGCACCATCAGCCACCAGAAGCAGCGGACAGGACCCCGCGGGTCCGGCGTGCCGGGCTCGCGTCCGGGCGGCTCCGCACCGAGGTCCTTGTACGTGGCAGTCATCGACGCACCCTACGAGCGCGTCGGCCGCGCCGGAAGGCCGCGAGGATCAGCGCCGGAGCGCCGCAAGGCTCAGCGTCGCGTCAGCCGCAACCGCAGATCACGGGGCATCAGCGTCAGCCGCTCCGCGATCCGCAGCTCGTAACCCGGCTCCGCGTGCAGGTCGTAGCGGCGCAGCAGCAGGCCGAGCACCAACATGGCCTCGTGCAGGGCGAACTGGCGGCCGATGCAGGCCCGGGCGCCGGTGCCGAACGGCTTGAAGACGTGTGCCGGGCGCCCCCGCACCGCCTGTGGGGCGAACCGCTCCGGGTCGAAGGACTCGGGGTCGTCGCCCCACGCCGCCGGGTCCCGGTGCAGCATGGTCGTCAGGACCAGCGCCCAGGCGCCGCGCCGCATCGGATGCGTTCCGCCCAGGGTCGTGTCGGCGATCGCCTCCCGCGCGAACGCCGGAGCGGTCGGCCACAGCCGCAACGACTCGTCCAGCACGCGCCGCAGATAACGCAACTTGGCGACCTGCTCGTACGCCGGCACGGCCGCGTCGCCCCAGACCCGGTCGACCTCCTCCCGTGCCTTCGCGAGCACGGCGGGGTCCTGTGCGAGGTAGTGCAGTGCGAACGACAGCGCGCCCGACGTCGTCTCGTGCCCCGCGACCAGGAATGTGATCACCTGGCGGCGGATGTTCTCCGGCGCGAGGCGCTCGCCCGTCTCCGGATGCGCCACCTCCAGCATCCGGTCGAGCAGATCGCCGGGGCCTCCGCCGGAGGCGCGGCGCGCGGCGATCACCTCGTCGACCGCGCGGTTCAGATAGGCGCGGTCCGCGGCGTTCCGCCTCTCCGCGCCGCGCAGCAGCATCGAGAGAAGCGGCGGCACCACGTTGCGGCGCTGGGCGAACGACAGGGCGCCCACCATCGCCGTCACGAAAGGATGCGGCCCCTCTTTCTCGAAGTCCCGCTCGAACGAGCCGAAGTCGTGCCCGAAACCGGTCCGCGCGATCGTCTCCAGCGTCAGCTTCGTCATGTCCCCGGGCACGTCCACCGTCTGCCCGGCCGCCTCGCTCGCGTCCCACGCCGCCGTCAGCTGCCCCGCCACGTCGAGCATCAGCGGGTGGTAGCCCGCCATCGCCTCGCGGCTGAAGCCAGGGGCCAGAATGTCGTGCGCCAGCTGCCAGTTGGGCTCGCTGTTGTACGCCGTGAACAGCCCGTCGCCCGCCACCGGCCGCAGATTGGCGACCCCGAGCCCGACGTGCTTGGCGAACCGGGACTCGTCCGCGAGCTCCGCGGCCAGTTCGGCGCCCGCCACGAAGACGATCTCCTTGCCGAACCCCTTGCGCCGGAAGATCGGCCCCAGCTCGGCCGCGACGCGCATCGAGTCCTGCAGCGGCGTGCGGACATTGGTGCCCACCACGTCGCCGATCAGCGGCACCCGGCGCGGCGGGTGCGGAATACGGTCCAGGCGCGGCCAGCCCTGCTCGGCGCTGCGGAAGCCCCGTGGCAGTACGCCCTGCGCCGTCTGCGTCACCTGCGCCATCGTGCCCATCTCCCCTGCGCGAGCGGCCGGTTGGGGTCGCGCCCGCACCTTGTTAGACGTGGATTCAATAATGCGCCACAGTGTGGTCCCGTTGTTGAACCGACGTCAAGTAAGCGGAAGGAGGTCCAGTAGGGTGCCCCGCATGAGCCCAGAGCGAGGGGGAGCGCGGACGTCGGGGGAGCGGACCCGGCGCAGGCTGAGCACCGAGGAGAGGCGGGAGCAGCTGCTGTCCGTCGGGGCCAGGCTGTTCGCGCAGGACCCGTACGACGACGTCTGGATCGAACAGGTCGCGGAGATCGCCGGTGTCTCGCGCGGTCTGCTGTACCACTACTTCCCGACGAAGCGGGACTTCTTCGCCGCCGTCGTCCGTCGCGAGAGCTCCCGCATGCTGCGGCTGACCGCCGCCGTCCCCGGCGTCCCGGTCCGCGACCAGCTGGCCACCGGCCTGGAAACCTTCCTGGAGTACGTCGCCTCGCACGCCGAGGGCTTCCGGGCCTTCCACCGCGCCGAGGCCGCGGGCGACCCCACCGTGCGCACCGTGTACCGGGAGGGCCTCGCCGCCCACGAGGCGCAGATCATGGCCGCCCTCGCCGCCGACCCGCAGCTGGTGGGCCGGCTCCCCGAGCCGGCCGCGCTGCGCCTCGCCGTACGCGGCTGGCTCGCCTTCCTCGTCGCCGTCTGCCTGGACTGGCTCGACGAGCCGGAGCTGACGCGCGCGCAGGTGCGGGATCTGTGCGCGCGGGCCCTGCTGGGAGCGCTGGCCGTCTGAGCGGCCGCGGCTGACCGGCTCGGAGCGGGTCGGGGCGGATGGGGATGGATGGGGGTGGATCGCAAGGAAAACTTGCAAGGCTGCCTGTCTATCTCCTACGGTGGGGATATGTCAGGAACGCAGGGACCCGATGCCGCCGAACCCGCCACCGAGCGGATCGCCGCCGATCTCGCCACCGTCGTCGGGCGGCTCTCGCGCCGGCTGCGCAGCGCGTCGCCGGACAGCCTCCTCACCCCCACCCAGCGCACGGTCCTGGCCCGCCTCGACACCGAGGGCCCCGCCACCACCGCCGCGCTGGCCCGCTCCGAGTACGTCCGGCCGCAGTCCATGCGCCTGACGATCGGCGCCCTGGAGGAACAGGGTTTCGTGTCCCGCTCCCCGGACCCGAACGACGGGCGCCAGTCCGTCATGTCGATCACCGACAGCGGCCGCGCCACCCTCGCCTCCGTACGCGCCGCCAAGCACGGCTGGCTCACCGAGGCCCTCACCTCCGAACTCGACGCGACCGAGCGGCACACCCTCGCCGAAGCGACCCTGCTCCTGGAGCGGCTGGTGCAGAAGTGAGCGGTGACGCGAGCGAGACAGCCGCATCCGTCACCGTCCCCCGCGAACAGGCCGCCGCGCCCGCGTCCGGGCAGCCCGGATTCCACCCCCGGCTGACCGCCCCGCTGCTGCTCGGCTCGCTCCTGAACCCGCTCAACACGACGATGATCTCCACCGCACTGGTGGCGATCGGGCACGACTTCGGGATCGGCGCCGCCGACACGGCCTGGCTGATCTCCGGTCTCTACCTCGCCAGCGCCGTCGCCCAGCCCGTCCTCGGCAAACTGGCCGACGCCCTCGGCCCGCGCCGCGTCTTCCTCGCGGGACTCGTCGTCGTGTGCGCCTCCGGGATCGTCGGCCTCCTCGCCCCCGCCTTCGGCTGGCTCATCGTCTCCCGGGTGCTGCTCGGCATCGGAACCTCCGCCGCCTACCCCGCGGCGATGGCCGTCCTGCGCGACGAAGGACGCCGCGTGGGGCGCCGCCCGCCGAGGCCCGTCATGGCCCGGCTGTCCTTCGCCGCGCTCGGCAGCGCCGCCGTCGGCCCGACCCTCGGCGGACTGCTCGTCACCGTCGTCGGCTGGCGCGGCATCTTCGCGGTGAACGTGCCCGTCGCCGTCGTCGCGTTCGTCTGCGCCCTCGTCTGGATCCCCGCCGACCCCCCGCGCGGCACGGCCGGCGAACCGGCCCCCAAGCTCGCCCTGGATCCGCTCGGCATCGGCCTCTTCTCCACGGCCCTGACCCTGCTGGTCTTCTTCCTCCTCGACCTCGCCCACCCCATGTGGTGGCTGCTCGCCCCCGTCGTCGTCCTCTCGGCCGCACTGCTGTGGTGGCAACTGCGCTGCCGTACCCCGTTCATCGACGTACGGATGCTCGCCGGGAACGGCCCGCTGGCCCGCACCTACCTCCGCCACGGCCTGAGCTACCTGCTCATCTACTGCGTCATGTACGGCTTCACACAGTGGCTGGAAGAGGGGCGGGGCTACTCGTCCGGGTACACCGGTCTGCTCATGCTGCCGATGTCCGTGGCCGCGCTGGTCTGCTCCCTGCTCGGGGCCCGCACGAAGGGCATCCGCGCCCCGCTCACCGTCGCCTGCGTCCTGCTGACCGCCGGCGCGGGGCTGCTCACCGTCGTCTCCGGACACACCCCGCTCGTGGTCCTGCTCGTCGTGGGCGCCTGCTTCGGTATCCCGCAGGGCCTCATCGGCACCAGCAACCAGGCCGCGGTCCAGGAGTACGCGCCCGCCGCCGACATCGGCTCGGCCGCCGGTCTGCAGCGCACCGCCCAGTACATCGGCGCCATCACCGCCTCCAGCCTCATCGCCCTCGCCTACGGGCAGCGCGCCGACGACGGCGGCCTGCACCTGATGGCGGGCGCCTCGGTCGTCCTCGGTGTCCTGCTCGTGGTCGTCACCCTGACGGACCGCGCGCTGCACCGGGCGGGCCGCTAGCGCCGCACATGCGGCGTCACTCGGCGTCGTGGAAGACGAGTCCCAGCGTGTGCCGGCGGCCTGACCGGACCGTGCTCACGCCGTGCCGCATGGGCCCGTTCGCCCAGCCGCGCACCGAGCGCACCGGCCGGTCCCGGGTCGTGAACACCAGCGCGTGCCCCTGCGCAAGCGTCGTGGCAAAACCGCGCGACTGTGCCCGGGGCCGCTGCTCGGTCATCAGGAACTCGCCGCCGCGGTAGTCCGCGCCCGGCTCGTCCAGTCCGATCACGACCTGCAACGGGAACACCAACTCGCCGTACAGGTCGCGGTGCAGGGCGTTCCAGTCGCCCGGACCGTAGCGCAGCAGGATCGGCGTCGGCCGCCGCTGGCCCGCCGCGTGGCAGCGCTCCAGCCAGGCGTCGAGCGCGTCCGGCCAGGGCGCGGGCCGGTTCAGTCGCCGCGCCCAGGACCGTGCGACCGGCAGCAGCCGCGGGTAGAACGCGGCACGCAGCTCCTGCACGAGGTCGGGCAGAGGACGGTCGAAGTAGCGGTACTGGCCCTGCCCGAACCGGTAGCGGGCCATGTCGATCGTCGACCGGAACCGGGTCACGTCGTCGTAGAGCGCAGAGACGGACCGGCACTCGGCCGGGGTGAGGACCGGCCGCGGCGTCAGGGCGCTGCCGTACGCGTCCAGTTCTTCGGTGAGCCCGGCCCAGTCGAGGGCGTCGAGCCGCTCCTGCGCCGGGCCGACAAGGCCGGTGGTGGTGCTGGTCATGGGAGGTGTTCCTGTCACGAAAGGGGGAGCTGGGCGGGAAGGGAGCCTTCGAGGACGAGCAGCCGTTCCTTCCGGGCGACCCCGGCGGCGTATCCCTTGAGGGTTCCGTCGGCGCCGATGACGCGGTGGCAGGGGCGCACGATCAGGAGCGGGTTGCGTCCGATCGCGGCACCGAGGTCGCGCACCCCGCCTCGCGGGACACCAAGGTGTTCGGCCAGGGCGCCGTACGTCGTCGTGGTGCCGTAGGGGATCGCCTCCAGGGCGCTCCACACACGCCGCTCGAATGCGCTGCCGCGCGGCGCGAAGGCGAGGTCGAACCCGGTGCGCCGTCCGTCGAAGTAGGCGTCCAACTGCCCGGCGAGCGCAGTGAAGGCGCCCGGCGCGTGCCGCCACTCCTCGCGGACCGCGGCCGGGCCGCGCCGGCCCGGCAGGGACAGCGAAACCAGCGCCGTGCCACCGGGCGCCCGCGCCGACGCCTCACCGATGGCCACCATGTCGCCCAGCGGCCCGGGAAGCGTCGCGTACAGGAGAGCGGCCTCTCCGGGGAAGGCCCCTGACGCGGGGCCGGTTGTCTGCTGCATGCCTCCAGACTGCTCGCGCACGCGAAAGGGTGCTGGCGGGAATCGGACGCGGAGTCCGGTGCGGTAGTGTGACCGGGCCCAACAGCACCACGAGCGAACGAGGAGGTGAGTCCGATCACCGCTGTGTCAGGTCGGGAGCTCCCTTCTCCTGTCGTACGAACCGTCCGCGCGCACTGAGCGGAACGGCGGCCGTCCGACGCCGGGGAGCCCCATCGGCTTCCCGAGAGGTCATACATCAGTCATGTCGCTTCCCCCGTCCTTCCCGCTGCCCTCCGACCTCCCCGCCGACCCTTCGCAGGTCGTCGCGACCCTGCGCCGCGCGGGCTGTGTCTTCGCCGAGGACGAGGCGCGCGTCCTGTTCGCCGGCGCCCGGGACACCGCCGAGCTGACCGCGATGGTCGAGCGCCGCGCCGCCGGTCTCCCGCTCGAACACGTCGTGGGCTGGGCCGAGTTCTGCGGCCTGCGCGTCGCGGTCGACCCCGGCGTCTTCGTGCCGCGCCGCCGCACCGAGTTCCTGGCCCGGCAGGCGCGGGCCTGCACACCACCCGAAGCCGTCGTCGTCGACCTGTGCTGCGGCACCGGCGCGGTCGCCGCCGTGCTCGCGGACCGGCACCCCGCGCGGCTGCACGCGGCGGATCTCGACCCCGCCGCGGTGCGATGTGCCCGGCGCAACCTCGCCCCGCTCGGGGGAGAGGTGCACGAGGGCGACCTGTACGACGCGCTGCCCGGGGAGCTGGCCGGCCGGGTCGACATCCTCATCGCCAACGGCCCGTACGTCCCCACGGACGACGTGGCGCTGCTGCCGTCCGAGGCCCGCGACCACGAGCGGCGCATGGCCCTCGACGGCGGCGCCGACGGCCTCGACGTGCTGCGCCGGGTGGCCGCCGGGGCGCCGGGCTGGCTGGCGCCCGGCGGCCGGCTGTTCGTGGAGACCAGCGAACGACAGGCCGCGGCCGCAGAGGCGGCCGTACGCTCCGCCGGTCTGCGGCCACGGGTGAGGCAGGACGACGACCTCTACGCCACGGTGATCATCGCGACGCGTCCTTGAGCGGGGGAGAGGCGGGGCTCACGTTCCGTAGGACACCTTCACGTCCTTGAACCCCAGGGAGTTCAGCAACCCGCGCAACATGCCGGTCGTGTTGCGCTCGGCACGTTCGGTGAGGCCGCTGTCCCGCGCCGCCTCCCCGATGTGCCGGGCGGCGAGCTTGCGCACGGCCCGCTCGTCGTTCGGGTTGTCCGAGAACAGGTCGCCGAGCCGGTCGAGCAGACCCCGCTGCTTCGACACGGCGTAGGACCGGTCGGTGTCCAGCGCGGGAGGCCCCAGGCGTGCGTGGGGCAGCTTGAGCGTCGCCGACGTCCGCTCGTCGTTGACGCGTATGTCCCCGGAACCGACCTTCCCGAGGTCCACGTACGCGTCGACGCTGCCCGCCCCGATGTACAGGGTCCGGGTCCCCCGGACGGCGTCCGGGAGGTATTTGGTGTCCTTCTCCAGGTCGACCACGACCTGGAAGTTCCCGGACGCGGCGTCGTAACGGCTCAAGTCCCGCACGGACTTGAGCAGCGTGGGCCCCGACCGGTCGTGCGTCTCGGTACCGAACACGTCGTCCAGCCGGTGCAGCAGCCGCAGCCCGGTGAAGACGAGTACCAGCACCACGACGAGTACACCCACGAGCTTCGCCCAGCGGGGCAGTGCCACAGTCCTCGACGTCATGGCGGAACCTCCTTTCTAGGAGGCCTAGTTCCACCGTATCGATTGATCACGCCTTCCCTGGCGTCCCCGGCACTCGCAACGGGTGGTCGCCCGACACACGCGACCACCACACCCCTTCGCCGCGCGTGAGCCCCGGCAGGGCCAGCTCCATCTCCCGTACCTTGCGTGCCGTCAGCTCCCCGGAGATCAACCACACCTCCCGGTCACTCTTCGTCTCCCCGAACGAGGCTCCCAGCGCGGCCAGTTGAGCGGCGACCGGGGCGAGCGCGTCGAGCGGCACCTCCACCTCGAAGGAGTGCACCGGCTCGAAGACCCGGGTGCCGGCCCGGCGCAGCGCCTGCCGGACCATGAGCGCGGTCACGGTCCGGAAGTCGCCCGCGACACTCACCGGGGAGTCGAACCCGGAGCGGATCAGCGTCACCCGGCAGTCCGTCACGGGCCAGCCCTGCGGACCGCCCCGCGCCAAGGTGGCGTGCACCGTGTCCTCGACGGCCTGGTGGAAGGCCCGTGGGAGCGAGCCCAGTTCGGTCTCGTACGAGAAGACGCGGCCGGAGCCGTGCGGTCCCGGCTCGATCCGCAGGCCGACGGTCGCGGGCAGTCCGGTCGTGCTGCGGTGGCCCATCTCCTCGACCGCCTCGCCGGTGCCCGCTGGGCGCTCCACGCAGCGGATCCGGCTCGGCTCGAACGCCGCCCCGATGCCGAACTCCTGCTCCAGCGTGGCCCCCAGGACCTCCTTCTGCACCTCTCCGTACAGGAGGAGCGCGGTGCTGCCGTCGGGTTCGGGGCGGGCGTGGATCAGCGGGTCCTGGTCGGCGAGTTCGAGCAGGGCCGAGCGCAGCGCGGCGCCCTGCCCGGGGCGGACCGCGCGGGCCAGCGTCTCCAGTGTCGGTGGCGCGAACCGGGCGTGTCCGCCGCGCAGTTCGCCGAGCCGGTCGCCCACGCGGATGCCCGCCGTACCCCGTACCTCGGCGATCTGACCGGGCCCGGCGGTGTCGTCGTCCCCGGAGCCGACGACCCGGATCCCGGTGAGCCGCCCGGCGACGCGCTCGGTGCCGCCGTCGGCGTCGCGTCGTAGAAACGTCACCTTCTGACGTGCCCTCACTTCGCCCTCGTACAGGCGCAGATAGCCGATCCGCTCGCCCGCGGGACCGCGCCGTACCGCGAACACGGTGCCGGTGGGCCGCGCGGTCACCGCCTCGGGCTTCGTGGTGGCGGGAATGAACGCGCGTACGGCATCGAGCAGTTCTGGCACCCCCTGGCCGCCGATGGCCGAGCCGAACAGCACGGGATGGACGGTGCCGTCGCCGGTCCGCTGTACCAGGGCGTCACGTACCGCGTCGGTGCCCGGCGGTGGGCCGTCGACCAGTGCGGCCAGGATCGTGTCGTCGAGTTCCGCGAGGATGCGGGCGGCCTCGTCCCGCGTCGCCGGGTCGTCGAGCGGGCGGGCGGTGACGGCGGCGCGCGGCGTGCCGGCGTGCCGGACGTCCGTCAGAGGGACGACGTGCGGGGTGAGCCGGCGGCGGATGTCGTCGAGCAGCGGGGCGGTCCGCGCGCCCGCCCGGTCGATCTTGTTGACGAACACGAGCGTGGGCAGCCCGAGCCGGCGCAGCGTCTTGAGCAGCACACGCGTCTGCGCCTGCACGCCCTCCACCGCGGAGATCAGCAGGATCGCCCCGTCGAGCACGCCGAGGGCCCGCTCGACCTCGGCGATGAAGTCGGAGTGGCCCGGGGTGTCGATGAGGTTGATCTGGGTGTCGCCGACGCGGAGCGCGGCGACAGCCGAGCGGATCGTGATGCCGCGCTGCCGTTCGATCGCGCCGGTGTCGGTGCGGGTGTCCCCGCCGTCGACGCTGCCGAGCCGGTCGATGGTCCCCGTGTCGAACAGGAGCCGCTCGGTGAGGCTGGTCTTACCGGCGTCGACGTGGGCGAGAATGCCGATGTTCAGGGTCGTGCGTACCTGCGGGGTCTGCATGGAAGGTCGAGTCCTCGAAAGCTGTGGTCCGGCGGGGTCGCTGAACTGCTTCGAGGAATCGGCGCATTCGGGTCTCCTGAACCGGCGAGGACGATGACCGCCCAGGCCTGTGAGGACGGTGACCGGCCTATGGTGCGCAGCGGGTCACCGCTGGGCGCAACTCAATTTCCGGGCGCGGTGAACCGGCGAACGTACCGCTTCTGCCAGGGCGTCTCCACAGCGTGCCGGTCGTAGGCGCGGCGCACGTACGCGACGGCCTCGGCGGCCGGCACCCCGTCCAGGACGGCGAGGCAGGCGAGCGCGGTCCCGGTGCGGCCCCGGCCGCCGGCGCACGCCACCTCCACCCGCTCCTCGGCGGACCTGCGCCACGCGTCCACCAGTACGGCGCGCGCCCGCCCGGCGTCGGCGGGCAGCCTGAAGTCCGGCCAGCGCAGCCAGGTCGACTCCCAGTCCACGGGCGGGGGCCGGTGGCCGAGGAGATGGACGCCGTACGTCGCCGTGGGCCCGGGCGGCAGTGGGTGACGAAGCCCCCGGCCGCGTACGAGGCGGCCCGAGGGGAGGCACAGCACGCCGGGCGCGTCGGGCTCCCAGGTCATGACGCCTCCCGCGCGGCGGAGAGCAGGAACGCCGCGAGGCGGCGCGCCCGCCCGAAGGAGTCCGGGAACACGTCGAGGCCGTCCGAGACCAGCGCGCCCTCGTGCAGCAACATCAGCGAGCGCCCCAACTCCCGTGCGTTGTCCGGCGAGACGTCCGAGGCGAGCCGGGTGAACAGCTCCAGCATCCACTGCTTCTGCCCGGTGATCACGGCGTAGGCGGGATGGGCCGGATCGCTGATCTCGGCATGCGCGTTCACCATGCTGCAGCCCTTGCCGCTGTGAGCCGCCATCCACTCCTTCGAGGCGTCGAAGACCGCCAGCACCCTTTCGGGCGGTGAGAGTTGGGCCGGGTCGTGGTGCACGGCGAGGAAGGCCCGCCAGCGCGCGTCCCGCGTGGCCAGGTAGTCGACGACGATGCGCTCCTTGGAGCCGAACCGGTCGTAGAGCGTCTTCTTCGTGACGCCCGCCTCCGCGGCGATCAGATCCACCCCGACGGCATGGATGCCGCGCTCGTAGAACAGCCGGGACGCCGTCTCCAGGACGCGGCGTGCGGCCGGGGTGAGGTCGGGGCGGTCCGGATCGACGGTCGGCGGGGCTGGGGTCGTCGAGGTGCGCATGCACCCAGAGTAGACCGATCTGTATAGTCGAGCCAAGTAGACCGATCTGTATACACGTGATCGTCAGTGAGGCGGTGTCCGCACCATGAACGTCCTTCTCTCCCTCGGATTCGTCCTGACCTGGAGTTCCGGCTTCATCGGCGCCAAGCTCGGCGCCGGCGAGGCGAGCGCCGTGACCACGCTGATGTGGCGGTTCCTGCCGCTCGCGCTGGTTCTCGCGGCCGTCGCCGCGACCGTGGGACGGCGGTGGTGGCGCGGCCTGACACGGCGCGACATCGGACGGCAGATCGTCGTCGGCGCCCTGTCGCAGAGCGGCTATCTGCTGACCGTCTACTACGCCATCCAGCTCGGCGTCTCCAGCGGCACCACCGCCCTGATCGACGGCACCCAGCCGCTCGCCGCGGGCGCGCTCGCCGGTCCGCTGCTGCGGCAGTACGTCAGCGCGCGGCAGTGGCTCGGACTCTGCCTGGGGGCGGCCGGGGTGCTCGTCGTCACCACGGCCGACGCGGCGGCCGTCAGCGGCGTCGCGGGGTGGGCGTACCTGATCCCCTTCCTCGGCATGCTGGCGCTCGTGGCGGCCACGTTCGTGGAGAGCCGCTCGCCCACGCGCGTCGAGCCGATGGCGGCCCTGACCGTGCACTGCGCCACGAGCGCCGTCGTCTTCACGGCTCTCGCCCTCGCGGCCGGCGCGGCGGCGCCGCCCACCGCGCCGTCCTTCTGGCTCGCGATCGCCTGGCTCGTCGGGCTGTCGACGTTCGGCGGCTACGGCCTCTACTGGATCGTGCTGCGCCGGCGCGGACTGACACAGGTCAACGCCCTGATGTTCCTGATGGCGCCGGTGACCGCGGTGTGGGGAGCGCTCATGTTCGACGAGCCGTTCGGCGTACGCACCGCGATCGGCCTCGCGCTCGGACTCACCGCCGTCCTGGTCGTCCGGAGCGGCGGCACACGGCGGCGCCGGCCCGTGCGGGCGTCCGGCCACGCGCCGTCGCGGCAGGGCGACCGCACCAGCGGCCGCTACTCCTGACCGGGCTTCGCGGTGACCAGGTGCCGGTTGGGTCGCATGGCCGCCTCGGCCAGCTCCGGTACCTCCGCGACGACGACGCCCGCCCCGGCCAGCACTCCGATCCCGTCCGCGCCCGGCACGAACGTGTCCGGCTCCCGCCAGGCCGTCACCACCCGCCGCACCCCCGCGTCGACGAGCAGCCGCGCGCACGGCCTCGGCCGCGACGCCCGGCGCGCGCACGGCTCCAGGCTGCTGTAGACCGTGGCCGCCGCGAGGCGCGGATCGTCGGGGGCGAGCTTGCCGAGCGCCGCTTCCTCCGCGTGCACGACCGGGTCGCCGGCCTCCCGCGAGTGACCCCGCGCGAGTTCCGAACCGTCCGCCGCGACGATCACCGCCCCGACACTGAACGCGGTCTCGGACGGCGGGCAGTCCCCGGCCAGTTCGCAGGCGGTCCGCAGCCAGTGCCGGTCCGCCGCCGTGGCCGCCGCCGCGGTACCGGGCACGGCCGGCGCGTACCGCGTCACGATCACGTCGCCCACCCGCTCCGCGCCCAGGACCCGCATCCGGCCGCGCGGCCCGCCCGGATACGAGCCGGGCCCGAACAGCCGGGGCGCGTCCGGCTCGCCCACCACCAACGGCGCGACGGCGAGCCGCAGTTCGTCCGCGAACCCGAGCTGCAGCAGCTGCGTGTGCACCCGCGCCCCGCCCTCGACCATCAGCCGCCGCACGCCCCGCGCCCCGAGGTCGTCGAGGAGCGCCGCCCACTCCACCGCCGGACCGAGCGCCACCACGTCGGCGGCGCCGGCCAGGCGGGGCCGGGCGAGCTCCGCGCCCCGGTCCGTCGTGTACAGCAGCCGCTCGCCGCCGGTCGTCCAGAACGGGGCGCCGGGGTCCAGTTCGCCGGAGCCGCTGACCGCCACCTTCAGCGGATACGCGGAGCGCCCCGCATCGACCCGCCGGGCGCGCCGCTCGGGGGAGTTGACCAGCAGCCGGGGCCGGTCCGCGCGCAGCGTCCCCGCCCCGACGAGGATGGCGTCGCTCGCCGCGCGCTCCGCGTCGACCCGGTCGAAGTCCTCGGGACCGGACAGCAGCAGCCGCTCGGGCCCGGTGTCGTCGAGGCAGCCGTCGAGCGAGACGGCGGCGGACAACAGAACGTGAGGGCGGGACATGGCGACTCCGTGACCGGGCGGGACGTGTCCACCGACCCTACCGAGGCGCGGGCGGCGTCCCGTCGCCGAACGGCCGCCCGCCGAGTCGCTCCCGGCCGTGCGGGGTCCGCCAGCCCGAGAGGTCGGGGCCCAGCGGCACGATCGCGGTCGGGTTGACGCCCGTGTGGACCTGGTAGTAGTGCCGCTTGATGTGGTCGAAGTCGACGGTGTCGCCGAAGCCGGGCGTCTGGAACAGATCCCGCGCGTACGCCCACAGCACCGGGTCCTCGGTCAGCTTGTTGCGGTTGCACTTGAAATGGCCGTGATAGACGGCGTCGAAGCGGACCAGGGTCGTGAACAGCCGTACGTCCGCCTCCGTGATCGTGTCACCGACGAGATAGCGCTGCCCGGCGAGCCGCTCGGACACCGCGTCCAGGCGCCCGAACACATCCCGGTACGCGTCCTCGTACTCGCTCTGTTTCGTCGCGAAGCCGGCCCGGTACACGCCGTTGTTCAGCTCCCGGTACACGTCCTCCATCACCGCGTCGATCTCGTCGCGCAGCGGCTCCGGGTAGAGGTCGGGGGCGCCGTCCCTGTGCAGCGCCGTCCACTCGGTCGCGAGGTCGAGAGTGAGCTGCTGGTAGTCGTTGGTGACGAGCTTCCCGGACGGTACGTCGACGATCGCGGGCACGCTGACACCGCCCGGGTAGTCCGTCTCACGGGCGTCGTACGCCTCGCTGAGGTACCGGATGCCGAGCACCGGGTCACGGTCGTCCGGGTCGAGCGTGAAACGCCAGCTGCGTTCGTCCTGGATCGGGTCGGTGACGGCCAGGGACAGGGCGTCCTCCAGGCCGAGCAGCCGCCGCACCACCAGGGCACGGCTCGCCCACGGACAGGCGCGGCTGACGACGAGCCGGTAGCGGCCCGCCTCCACCGGCCAGCCGTCCCGCCCGTCGGCCGTGATCCGGTCGGCGAAATGACTGCGGGACCGCTTGAAGCCCTTCTTGCCGTACGAGTCGTTGCCGTTCACGGGTCTTCCTCCAGATCCGGGACCCTGCGCGGGCCACGGTGACGAGCCTGCCCGCGCATCACGCCGCGCACCACCGCGCCGCGGGTGATTGTCCGTGGCCGGTGGGACGCTCGGTGCATGACCATCACCGGCGTCCGCCTCACCCTCGACGACGGCCGCACCGCCGTCCGTCTCACGCGCACCCATGCGCGGCCGATCGAGCGCGTCTGGAGCTACGTGACCGACCCCGCCGACCTGAGGCGCTGGTTCCCGTCCGCTGTCGAGGCGCGCGAGCTGCGCCCCGGCGCGGTGATCCGCTTCTCCGGCGATCCGAACATGCCGGAGCCCGCCGGCACGGTCCTCGCCGCCGACACCCCGCGCCACTCCGCCTTGCCCTGGGGCGGTGACGAACTCCGCCTCGACCTCGAACCGCTCGACGACGGAGACACCGGCTCAGCCTCACCAACGTCCTGGAGTCGGCCGACGGCGCTGCGCGCAACGCCGCAGGCTGGGAGATCTGCCTCGGCGAGCTCGACGCGGCCGATCGCGGCGAGGCCCCGGGCGGACCGCACACCGGGGCGAGCGCGTCGTGGAAGGAGCTGTACGACGCCTACATCGCGGCCGGATTCCCCTCCGGCGCGCCGGTGCCCGGCCTGGACGGCCTGAGCCGAGGCGGCCACACCCCCGGCTCCAGAATCCCCAGCGCATAGGCGCGGGCGACCAGTTCGGTGCGGTTGGCCGCGCCCCACCGCTGGGACAGACGCCGCAGATGATAGGTGACGCCGTCGGTCGTCAGGCCCGTCTCGCGCGCCGCCCGTGCCGTCGTCGCGCCCGCGGCGAGCAGCGCGAGGATCCGCTCCTCGTTCGGATGCAGCGGCGCGGGGGCGGGCGCCGGGTGCGGTGCGGCCTCTCCCGTCACCCGCAGCATCACCAGCAGGTCGGGCAGCGCGTGCGGTGCCTCGCTCACCGGGTCGGCCATCAGCTCCCCGCTGCGGTGCGTCCCGTCGGCGCCCTGCCAGGTCACGGCCACGGTGTAGCGCGAGCGGCGCCGCAGCTTGAGCGCCTCGACGAGCCGGTCGACCTGCGTCCCGTCGCGCGGCGCGAACATCTTCAGCAGCTCCCGGCCCTTGAGCCGCCCCGGGGTCGTGCCCCACTCGGCGGCGAGCGCGGCGTTCGCCAGACGTACGACCCCGTACGCGTCGCACACGGCGACCGGCATCGGAATGCGGTCGAAGAGAACCATCGCGCGATTGCGCCACACCACCGCGTCCACCGTCCCGCTCCTCCCTCCGGGCCCTTGTCCCGTCAGCCATGAACCCGCATCGCGCACAAGTCCGGCATGCCGTCGTCCACTACACAATCATGTAGTGCGATGGCGTCGGCCGGCGGGGGAGCGGGAGCAAGCTGGAAGCGCCGATCCCCCCACCCGCGAAAGGCTGTTGCCGCACCATGCCGCACCCCACGCTGCTCCCGCCGCACCCCAGCGCCCCCGTTGACGGTGTGCCGCTCATCGACATCTCCGCCACCGGGCCGGGAGCGGCCCCGCTGCAACAGGTCATGGGCCTGATGCGGGAGCACGGCCCGGTCCTGGTGCGCCGACTGCACGGCCGCGACGCCCTGTTCGTCTCCGACCTCGACCTCGTCACCGAACTCGCCGACGAGACCCGCTTCACCAAACACATCGGGCCCGCCCTGGAGAACGTCCGCGCGTTCGCCGCCGACGGCCTGTTCACCGCGTACAACGACGAACCGAACTGGGCCCGCGCCCACGACATCCTGATGCCCGCCTTCGCGCTCGGCTCGATGCGCGGCTACCACCCGGTGATGTACCGCGTGGCCCGCCGCCTCATCGACACCTGGGACCGCGCCGCGCACGACGGGCGGCCCGTGGACGTGCCGGGCGACATGACCCGGATGACGCTCGACACCATCGGACTGGCCGGATTCGGCTACGACTTCGGATCCTTCGCGAGTACCGAACCGCACCCGTTCGTCGAGTCGATGGTGCGCTGCCTGGAGTGGAGCATGAAGCGTCTCGCCCGCTCCCCGGGCGGCGACCACGCGGCGGCCGACGCCGCCTTCCGCACCGACGCCGACTACCTCGCGCAGGTCGTCGACGATGTCATCACCGCCCGGCAGCGCGGTGGCGAACAGCACACCGACGACCTGCTCGGCCTGATGCTGACCGCCGAACACCCGCGGGACGGCGCCACGCTGGACACCGCCAACATCCGCAACCAGGTCATCACCTTCCTGATCGCCGGACACGAGACGACGTCCGGCGCGATGTCCTTCGCGCTGTACTACCTCGCCAAGAACCCGGCCGTCCTCGACCTCGTGCGCCGCGAGGTCGACGCGCTGTGGGGGGACACCGCCGATCCTGAACCGGACTTCGACGAGGTCGGCCGGCTCACCTGCACCCGGCAGGTACTCAACGAGGCGCTGCGGCTGTGGCCCACGGCCGCGGCGTTCAGCCGGGAGGCCCGCGAGGACACCCTGCTCGGCGGACGCATCCCCGTGCGCGCCGGACAGGGCGTCTCCGTGCTCGCCCCGATGCTGCACCGGCAGCCGGTGTGGGGCGACAACCCGGAACGCTTCGACCCGAACCGGTTCACCCCCGAGGCCGAGGCGGCCCGTTCCCCGCACGCCTTCAAGCCCTTCGGAACCGGTGAACGCGCCTGCATCGGAAGGCAGTTCGCGCTCCACGAGGCCACCATGCTGCTCGCCATGCTGGTGCACCGCTACCGGCTGCGCGACCACGCCGACTACCGGCTCACGGTGAAGGAGACCCTCACCATGAAGCCGGACGGTTTCACCCTGGGCCTCGCCCCGCGCACCCCGGCCGACCGCCGCCACTCCCCGCTGCCGGGCCGCACCGAAACTCCCGAACAGGCCGCGAACACAGCCGAGTTGCCGGTACGGGTCCGGCCCGGCACCCGCGCCCTGTTCCTGCACGGCAGCAACTACGGCACCTGCCGGAACCTGGCCGCCCAACTCGCCGACGAAGCGGCCGCCCTCGGCTGCGCGACCGATGTCGCCCCGCTCGACACCTACGCCGAGAAGCTGCCCACCGATCAGCCGGTGATCGTCGTCGCCGCTTCCTACAACGGCCAACCTACCGACGACGCACGGGAGTTCGTCGCCGGGCTCGACCGAGCGGCGGACGGCTCCCTCGACGGCGCGGTGCACGCCGTGCTCGGCGTCGGCGACCGCAACTGGGCCGCCACCTACCAGCACGTCCCCACCCGCATCGACGAGCGCCTCACCGCACTCGGCGCAGAGCGGCTGTGCGAGCGCGCCGCAGCCGACGCCTCCGGGGACCTGAACGGCACCGTGCGCACCTTCACCGCGGGACTGCGCGCCGCCCTCCTGGAGCGGTACGGGGACCCCGACGCCACCGACGCGGGGCCCGCGCCCACAGCGGCGTACGAGATCCGCGAGATCACCGGCGGCCCCCTGGACCTCGCCGCCGCCCGGCACGGCCTCGCCCCGCTGACCGTCACCGAGGCCCACGACCTCACGGCCGCGGACCACCCGCGCGCCAAGCGGTTCCTGCGGCTCGCGCTGCCGGACGGCGTCACCTACCGGACCGGCGACCACCTCACCGTGCTGCCCGCGCACGAACCCGCCCTCGTCGACCGCGCGGTACGCGCGCTCGGCATCGACCCGGAGACCGTGCTCGACATCCGCACCGACCGGCCTCGCCGCGACGGCCTCGCCGTCGACCGACCCCTGACGGCTCGCGAACTCCTCACCCGGCACGTCGAGTTGCAGCACCGGCCCACCTCCGAGCAGCTCGCCGTGCTCGCCGCGGCGAACCCCTGCCCGCCCGAGGCCGCCGCGCTCGCGACGCTGCCCGCCGGCGATCCCCGTACGTTCGTCGAGCTCGTCGAGGGCCACCCGGCCCTGCGCGGCGCCCTCGGCTGGCCGCAACTCCTCGACCTGCTGCCGCCGTTGAGGCCGCGCCACTACTCCGTCTCCTCCAGCCCCGCCGCGCGGCCCGGACATGTGGACCTGATGGTCTCCGTCCTCGACGCGCCCGCGGCCTCCGGCACCGGGCGCTACCGGGGCACGGGCTCCACCCATCTGGCGGCACTGCGCCCGGGCGAAACCGTGCTCGGCCGCGTCCAGCCGTGCCGCGACGCCTTCCGCATCCGGCACGACGCGCCCGAACCGGTCGTCATGATCGCGGCGGGTACGGGCCTCGCGCCGTTCCGCGGAGCGATCGCCGACCGCCTCGGCCTCGCGACGTCGGGCGGTCAACTCCCGCCCGCGCTCGTCTACTTCGGCTGTGACCACCCGGACCGGGATCTCCTGCACGCCGACGAACTGCGCGCGGCCGACGCCGCCGGGGCGATCTCTTTGCGGCCGGTCTTCAGCGAGGCACCCGTCGACGGGCACGCCTTCGTGCAGCGCCGCGTCGCCGCCGAGGGCCCCGAACTCTGGGAACTGCTGCTCGACGGCGCCCGCGTGTACGTGTGCGGGGACGGCGCCCGGATGGCTCCGGGCGTGCGCGCCGCGTTCCGTGGCCTGTACCGCGAACGCGTCCCCGGGGCCGACGAGGCCGACGCCGAACAGTGGCTGGCCGCGCTCGTCACCGACGGGCGCTACGTGGAGGACGTGTACGGCGGCTGACCCCGCGGGCGAGCGTCAGGCCCCCCGACCGGGCACCGGACCCGGTCGGGTCCTGAGCCGAACGCTCCGTCACCGGTCACCGTGCGTGGCAGCCACGGCAGTCGGCCCGGGGGCCGCACGATGACGGTCGGCCGTCCGGTGAATTTCCGCCGGGATAGCGGGATTGCCGGAGCGGCGGCAGAATCAGACGCATGTCCCCTTTGTCCGCGGGTGTGACGTGGCTCGGACTCGGCCTGACCCTCGGTACGGCCGGTCTGGTGACCTATGGGCTCGCGGCGCTGCCCTGTTCGGGGAACGTCCGCCCGGAGGACGCCGAACTGGTCTGCCGTCCGGCGCGGCGCACGGCCCTGGGGCTGGGAGTGCTGGGGGCCCTGGCGGTGACCGTGGGAACCGTGTTTTTCGTTCTGCATGTGACGAAGTTCCGCTGAACGCGGGTCACACGGGCGATGGAGACGGGCGGGCCGAGTGGGGCCGCGCCGGTGACGCGACCCCACCCACCGGTCTCTCAGTTGTCACCGCTCCCGTAGGGGCGGGTGATGACCTCCATGCCGTGGTTCACCGGATCCTTGAAGTACACGCCGCGGCCGCCGTCGTGACGGTTGATCTCGCCCGGCTGCTTGCCGTGCGGATCGGCGTAGTACGTGATAGCGGCGTCCTTGATGCGCTGGAAGACGCCGTCGAACTCCTCCTCGGTGACGAGGAAGGCGTAGTGCTGGGCCACGATGGACTCGGCAGGGATGGACGCGAAGTCCAACGTCACGCCGTTGCTGAGGTCGACGGCGACGAACGGGCCCCATTCGGCCCCGACGTCGAGTCCCAGGATGTGTGCGAGGAACTCGGCGGATTCCCGGTTGTCCCGGGCGTGCACGATGGTGTGGTTCAGCTGGACCGACACGATGGATTGCCTCCCAAAAGGCAACTCCGGCACCTCCATGCCTCACCCGGACGGTGACCGGCACGCGATGCTGCCGCGGATACTAGGCACATCGCGGGACAGTTCGCCACCCCGCCGGGCCCGCCTGGGGAGCCGGGGCCGCCTGGCTCAGTCCAGGACCAGTTCCGGGTCGTACATGTCCAGCCACAGGGCCAGGTCCAGGGTGCGCTCCAG
Organism: Streptomyces sp. NPDC050264; assembly: GCF_040655895.1. NCBI lineage: Bacteria > Bacillati > Actinomycetota > Actinomycetes > Kitasatosporales > Streptomycetaceae > Streptomyces > Streptomyces sp. NPDC050264. The sequence continues at coordinate 108,868 of NZ_JBFAKV010000018.1, read as the reverse complement.
GCCGCGGCGGGAGGCCTGGGTGATCTGGGGCGCCTCACGGTTCGCCGCGCGGGCCACGCGCTCGCGGTCGACCAGGTCGAAGACGCGGTGCGAGGGCCGGGCGAGCAGTTCCTTCGCGTGGTCCTGCAGCGCGACCGCGTACTTCGGGTCCTGCGTCGACGGGTACGGGCTCTTGACCCGGTCGTACACCGACTTCGGCAGTACGTCCGCGGTGGCCTCGCGCAGCAGGCTCTTCTCGCGGCCGTCGAACGACTTCAGCGCCCACGGCGCGTTGTAGACGTACTCGACGAGCCGGTGGTCGCAGAACGGCACCCGCACCTCCAGGCCCACCGCCATGCTCGCCCGGTCCTTGCGGTCGAGCAGCACCCGCACGAAGCGGGTCAGGTGGAGGTGGCAGATGCGCCGCATCCGGTACTCGAAGTCGCTCTCCCCGTCGAGCCGCTCGATGTCGCCGACCGCGTCCGCGTAACTGTCGGCGACGTAGCTTTCCAGGTCGAGACGCTTGCTGAGTTCGGGGCGCAGCACGTCCGCGTCGTCGCCGAAGTGCTGGCCCATCCGCACCAGCCAGGGGAAGGTGTCCGCGTTCCGCGCCTCCTCGTCGAAGAACTGCAGATACCCGCCGAACACCTCGTCCGCCGACTCGCCGGACAGTGCGACCGTGGAGTGCTCGCGGATGGCGCGGAAGAGGAGATACAGCGAGGCGTCCAGGTCGCCGAAGCCTGCCGGGATGTCACGGGCCCGGATCACCCGGGCCCGTACCTCCGGGTCGGCCAGCGCCTGGGAGTCGAGCACGATGTCGCGGTGCTCGGTCCCGGCCGAGCCCGCCACGTCGTGCACGAACGGGGTGTCGGGCGTGCCGCGCAGCTCGTCCGCGACGAAGTTCTCCGCCTGCCCGACGAAGTCCACCGCGAAGCTCCGTACGGTCTCGCCCCGCTCGGCCAGCTGTCGCGCGGCGATCGCCGTCATCGCCGAGGAGTCGAGGCCGCCCGACAGCAGCGTGCAGCGCGGCACGTCCGAGACCAGCTGGCGGCGGACGATGTCGTCGAGCAGTTCGCGCACCGTGGCGATGGTCGTCTCGCGGTCGTCGGTGTGCGCCCGCGTCTTGAGCGTCCAGTACGCGTGGCTGCGCAGCCCGGACCGGTCGACGGTGACGATCGTGCCGGGTTCGACCTCGTGCATCCCGTCCCACACGGCGTGTCCCGGAGTCTTCACGAACGTGAACAACTCGCGGAGCCCGTCCAGCGTGACCCGGGCCTTGGCGAGCGAGTTCGCGAGGATCGCCTTGGGCTCGGAGCCGAACAGCACGCCGTCGGCGGTCGGGTAGAAGTAGAACGGCTTGATGCCCATCCGGTCGCGGATCATGAGCAGCTTGTCCGCGCGGCCGTCCCACACGGCGAACGCGTACATGCCGTTGAGCCGCTCGGGAAGGTCCTCGCCCCACTCGAGGTAGCCGCGCAGCACCACCTCGGTGTCCGAGTCGGTCTTGAACTCATGGCCGAGTTCGGCGAGTTCGGCCCGCAGTTCGGTGTAGTTGTACGTCTCTCCCGAGTACACCAGGGCGACCGTGCCGCCCGGTGTCGTCGCCGTCATGGGCTGTCGGCCGCCCGGCAGGTCGATGATGGCGAGCCTGCGGTGACCGAGCGCCGCGGGTCCCTCGATCCAGGTGCCGCGGTCGTCGGGGCCGCGGCACTCCATCGTCTGCGTCATCGCATCCAATGCGTCGGCCGAGGCTCGCAGGTCACGGTCGAAGGAGATCCAGCCGGTGATGCCACACATACGCTTCCTCCTGCTTCACGTTCCACCGTGTGCAGCGGACAGACCTCGCTGACCTGCGCAGAGGCAGGCGTGTGGGGAGCCGGGGCCAAGTCGGTTGTACACGGCATCTATATGTCGAGCGTGTGTCATGGCGGCGGGCCCGGTCAACGTGGCCGTAACGCGGACAGTGGCGCGAACCGGAGGGTTTCGGCCGTGCGCCCACTGGCCGACCGCAATGATCCCCTTAGCAAATCCCTTGTGCGGCGGGCTTGTTGAGATCAGTTGCCCCGGGCGACCAGTGCGATCCGGCCATCGGCAAAGGTTTGATCAATCCTGCTGGCATCATCGCCGGATGACTTCCTGGGAACGCGCGGAACGTCTCGACGCCGACCGCGTCGCCGACGCGCTGTACGAACGGACGGGGGTGCGGCTGACCGTGGAGGGCCCGTGCTCCGGTGGGCAGGTCGGCGCCGCCTACGTCCGGTGGGCCGACGGGCGCCGGTCCGTCCTCAAGTGGCGCCCGCGGACGGACCGTTCCGGGGTTCTCCGTCGACAGCAGTACCGCGGGCGTGCCGTAGTAGAGGACGCCCGGCTCGACGGACAGATGGGGGAGGGGGAACACGGTGGTCATGGACGGGAGCGCGGGCAGCGGTCGGTTCGGTACCGGCCGAAGTGTGCCGGGCCGTCGTCCCGGTGCCGGGGGCAGAGGTCTCCCTGCGTCAGGCCGTCGCGCGCAGCGATCCGTCGAATGTCGCGGCGGCCAGACCGAACGACAGCGTCATGCCGACCCCCGACGTCACCGACAGCGCCCGCACCCCCGGAGCCACGTCCCGTACGAGCAGCGGCCCGCGCGCACTGCTCGCGTACACGCCCTGCCAGCGCTCGGTCACCCGCACCTCGCGGACCCCGAGGACCCGTGCGACCTCGCGCAGCAGCAGCGTCGACACCGCCTCGTCCTGGAACGGGATCTCCGTCGCGTCGTACGCGTGCGAGTCGCCGGCCAGTACCGATCCGTCGGGCATCCGCGTGAACATCACGTTGGCCACCACGTCGAGCAACTCCGCGCTGTGACCGCTGACTTCGGCCCGCAACGCCGCCGCCGACGGAGTCGCGGTGAAGGCGTCGTAGCGCAGCATCGACGTGGCGGTCAGGACCGCGGCGTCGGTCCGGAAACCGGCGGGCGCCTCGACGCGGGCCATCGACAGACGGCAGCGCTCGATGCCGTGCGCCGCCGCCTCCTCGGGGTACAGGCGGTCCAGGTCGTGTCCCACGCAGAGCAGGATCTGATCGCCGTGGACCGGGCCGCGACTGGTGTGCACGGTGCCGGTCTCGACGCCGGTCACGTTCGTGCCCCACACGACACGCACGCCGGGCTGCTCCGCGAGCCACGCGGCGAGGCGCGGCGCGGCCTCCCGCGGGTTCACCCGCAGGTCGGCCGGCAGCAGGGCGCCCCCCACCAGATCGTCCCGCTCGCCGGCGGACCGGCCGAGGGCGTCGCCCACCTCGTCCCGCGTACGCAGCCGCACCGCGTCGGCGCCGCGCTCGTCCCGCAACTCCTCCAGGACCGCCAGCTCCGTCGCCGACCGGGCCACCACGAGCGCGCCCGCCTCCGGCGCCCACAGTCCGGCGCGCGCCGCGGCGTCCAGCCAGCCCGTGCGCGAGCGGGTCGCGAGATCGAGCAGCCCACCACGTTGCGCGGTGACGCAGCAGTGCCCGAAGTTCCGCACGGACGCGCCCACCGGCCGCAGATCCCGCTCGACCACCGTCACCCGCAGGCCGCGCCGCACCGCCTCGACGGCGTGTGCGAGACCGACGATCCCCGCGCCGACCACGACGAGGTCGCTGCGGTCGCGCGGCAGGGTGACAGGGAGAGGGGGCGGGGTAGCGATGCTCATGCCACCACCCTGCGGAGTGGAGATGACCTCCCGCAAGGGCTGTCTATACAAGTTTCCCGGATGTTTACCGGATGGGCGGACGGAGAGGCCTTGCCTCGTGCGGTATGGGGCTGCGAGACTCAACTTGTGAAGACAACTGAGGACGGGCCCCTGCACCAGCGACTCGGAGCCGAGTTCCGGCGGCGGATCGAGACGGGGAAGTGGCCCGAGGGGCAGCCGGTGCCGAGCGAGGCCCAGTTGTGCGAGGAGTTCGGCACCTCGCGCGGCCCGGTCCGCCAGGCCCTCGCGCAGCTGCGCGCGGAGGGGCACCTCGTCGGCGGCCGCGGCAGGCCGCCGGTCGCCCGCCGCATCACGCCGTCCCAGCCGTTCGCCTCACTGATGTCGTTCACGCAGTGGGCGCACTCGATCGGGCGCACACCTGGACAGTTCACGGTCGAGGTCGCCCGCCGGCGCGCCACACCCGACACCGCGGCGCGCCTCGGCCTCGACGAGGGCGCCCCGGTCGTCGACCTGGTGCGGCTCCGCCGGCTGGACGGCGTACCCGTCATGATCGAGCGCTCCTCGTTCGTCCTCGACGTGGGCCTGCACCTGTTCGCGGTCGACCCCGACGCGGGCTCCGTCTACGAGGCGCTCACCTCCCGCGGCGTCGACCTGCACCATGCCCGCCACACCATCGACGCCATCCCCGCGGACCGCGCCGACGCCGACCTCCTCAACACGACGGAGGGCCAACCCCTGTTGCGTGTACGGCGGTTGGCGTACACGGGCACCGGTACGCCCGTGGAGTACGCGGACGACCGCTATCTGCCGTCCATGGCCACCTTCACCATCGAGAACACCGTCGGGGGCCGCACTGTCGCCGGTCGCGACCACTCCGACAGCGCTCCGCCCCACCACACCGTTAAGGAAACCCAGTGATCGAACTCGCCGTCTTCGACATGGCAGGCACGACGATCGAGGAACACGGCGCCGTGTACGAGGCGCTGCGCCGCGCCGTCGAGGAGACGGGCGTCGCCGTCGCCCCCGCCGACCTCCAGACCTGGATGGGCACCGACAAGCGCGAAGCCATCGCCGCGCTCGTCCGCATCGGCGGCGGCACTCCCGACGCCGGCCTGGTCGAGCGGCAGTACGGCGCCTTCCGTACGTTCCTCAAGAAGCACTACGAGGATGTGCCGCCGCAGCCGACAGCCCACGCCGACAAGGCACTTGCGGAGTTGCGCGCCCGCGGCATCAGGATCGCCCTGACCACCGGCTTCAGCGACGACGTGGCGCTGCCGCTGCTCGCCTCGCTCGGCTGGGCCACCGGCGAGGGCGGCAACCTCGACGCCGTCGTCACCTCGGACGAGGTGCGCCGCGGCCGGCCCGCGCCGTACATGATCCACCGGGCGATGGAGAAGTGCGGCGTCGACGACGTGCGCACGGTGCTCGTCGCCGGGGACACCGCCGTCGACCTGACGGCGGGGACGAACGCGGGAGCGGGTGTCGTCGTGGGCGTGCTCACGGGCCGGCTGACCCGCGAGCAGCTCGAACTCCACCCGCACACCTACGTGTTGGACTCGGTCGCGGACATCCCCGGGCTCCCGGAGACCGCCCGCGACTGAGCACCCGCGAGCCGGCTCAGGCGAGGGCCGCGTCCACGATCGCCTGTGCCTCGCTCTGTACCTGGGCGAGATGCTCGGCCCCGCGGAACGATTCGGCGTAGATCTTGTACACGTCCTCCGTGCCGCTGGGCCGCGCCGCGAACCACGCGTTCTCCGTGGTCACCTTGACGCCGCCGATCGCCGCACCGTTGCCCGGAGCCTCGCTCAGCCGGGCGGTGATCGGCTCCCCGGCGAGGGTGTCCGCGGTGATCGCGTCCCCCGTCAGCTTCGCGAGCCGTGCCTTCTGTTCCTTCGTCGCCTTCGCGTCGATCCGCGCGTACGCGGCACTGGACGCCCCGTACTCCGCGGCGAGTTCGGCGTAGTACACGGACGGCGTCTTCCCGGTCACCGCCGTGATCTCGGCGGCCAGCAGGGCGAGCAGGATGCCGTCCTTGTCGGTCGTCCAGACGCTGCCGTCCTTGCGCACGAAGCTCGCCCCGGCGCTCTCCTCGCCGCCGAACGCCACCGAGCCGTCGACCAGACCCGGCACGAACCACTTGAATCCGACGGGTACTTCGACCAGATCGCGGCCGAGCGAGGCGGCGACCCGGTCGATGACGGCACTCGACACGAGCGTCTTGCCGACGGCCGCGGACGCCGACCACTGCGGCCGGTGCGAGAACAAGTAGTGGATGGCGACGGCCAGATAGTGGTTCGGGTTCATCAGACCCGCGTCGGGGGTGACGATGCCGTGCCGGTCCGCGTCCGCGTCGTTGCCCGTGAGCAGGTCGTAGTCGTGACGGCGCGCGAGCACCGACGCCATCGCGGGCGCCGACGACGGGTCCATCCGGATCTTGCCGTCCCAGTCCAGCGTCATGAAGCGCCAGGTCGGGTCGACCGCCGGATTCACCACCGTGAGGTTCAGCTCGTACATCTCGGCGATCCGCGCCCAGTAGTCGACGCTCGCACCGCCCAGCGGATCGGCGCCGATCCGCACACCCGACTCCCGGATGGCGTCCACGTCGATGATGTTCCGCAGGTCCTCGACGTAGGCCTCACGGAAGTCGTACGGCTCCGGGGCCGGCGACGCGGCCGTGCGTGCCGACCAACTCGGGTCCTCCAGCAGTTCGTTGGCGCGCTCCGCGATCCACGAGGTCGTCGTCGAGTCGGCGGGGCCGCCGTGCGGCGGGTTGTACTTGAAGCCGCCGTCGCGCGGCGGGTTGTGGCTCGGTGTGATGACGATGCCGTCGGCACGGTCGGCCGGCTCCTCGCGGTTCCAGCGCAGGATCGCGTGGCTGAGCGCGGGCGTCGGCACGTAACCGTCGAGCGCGTCGGCCATGACGCGCACGCCGTGCGCCGCCAGCACTCCGAGCGCCGTCTTGAGCGCGGGCTTCGACAGGGCGTGCGTGTCCGGGCCGATGAACAGCGGACCCGTGATCCCCTCGGCCGTGCGGTGCTCGACGATGGCCTGGGTGATCGCGGCGATGTGCTTCTCGTTGAAGGCGCCGTCGAGGCTGGAGCCGCGATGGCCACTCGTGCCGAAGACGACGCGCTGCTCGGGGCGCGCGACGTCGGGCTCCCTCGTGTAATAGGCATCGACCAGCTCGTCGAGGTCGACGAGGTCGTCCGGCCGGGCGGGGGTTCCTGAGCGGTCAGTCATGCTGACAGTGTCCCATCAGCGGCTGTGGAACGAGCGGGCGGCGCAGCTCCGGGCAGGCATCCCAAGGCCGGCCCGAAGCGGCGCGTCCGGACCCGCTGCCGCGGGGTTCAGGACTCCTCGCCGGCCCCTTCGCCCGCCTCCTCGCGTGCTTTGAGGATCGCCGCGAGGGCCGCGAGGACATACGCCTCGGCCTTGTCCTTGTCGATGCCCAGTCCGGCGAGCACCCCCGAGCCGTTCTCCTGCTCCAAGAGCGCGAGCAGGATGTGCTCCGTGCCGATGTAGTTGTGGCCGAGGCGCAGCGCCTCGCGGAACGTCAGCTCCAGGGTCTTCTTCGCGTCGGCGTCGAACGGCACCAGGGCCGGCATGTCATCGGAGGCCGCCGGGAGCTGCGCCGTCGCCGCCTGCCGCACCGTGTCGAGCAGCACGTCCTGCGCGACGATCGCCTTGGCGCCGAGGCTGTCCGGCTCGAGCAGCAGGCCGAGAACGAGGTGCGCGGTGCCGATCGTGCTGCTGTTCGCGGCCCGCGCCTCGTTCTGCGCGGAGACCACCACGTTCCTGGCACGCGGGGTGTACCGGTTGAAGCCCTGGCTCGGGTCGAGGTCGTTGTCGGAGCCCTTGGGCACGAACCGCTTCTGCGCGGCCTGCCGGGTGACCCCCATGCTCTTTCCGATCTCCGTCCAGGAGGCGCCGGAGCGGCGGGCCTGGTCGACGAAGTGACCGATCAGGTGATCGGCGACGTCGCCGAGATGGTCCGCCGCGAGCATGGCGTCCTGGAGCTGGTCGAGCGCGTCGGGGTGGACCTTCTTGATGGCCTCGATCAGATCGTCGAGGCGGACGTTCGCGCCTACTGGATTCGTCATGAGGCAACCGTAGGTTGACAGCGACTGGGTGTCAACGTCGGGTTGACACCCGGATCGGTGTCCGCTCACACGGCGGGCGGGTTCAGCTGCCGGAAGCCGTCCTGGGTCCGGTACGGGTAGTACGGGTAGGGCACCTTGACGTCGCTCGCCGCGTCCAGCCGTGCGACCTGCTCGGGCGTGAGTTCCCAGCCGACGGCGCCCAGGTTCTGCTTCAACTGCTCCTCGTTGCGGGCTCCGATGAGCACCGAGGAGACGGTGGGACGGCGCAGCAGCCAGTTGATGGCGATCTGCGGAATCGCCTTGCCCGTCTCCTCGGCGATCTCGTCCAGGGCGTCGACGACCCGGTACAGGTGCTCGTCCTCGACCGGGGGCCCGAACTGCGCGGTCTCGTGCAGGCGGCTGTCGGCCGGCAGCGGTTGCCCGCGCCGGATCTTCCCCGTGAGCCGGCCCCAGCCGAGGGGGCTCCACACCATGGCGCCCACGCCCTGGTCGAGACCGAGCGGCATCAACTCCCACTCGTAGTCGCGGCCGACGAGCGAGTAGTACACCTGGTGTGCCGCGAACCGCGGCCGCCCCTGCTTCTCCGACTCCGCCAGCCCCTTCATCAGCTGCCAGCCCGAGTAGTTGGAGACGCCGGTGTAGCGGATCTTGCCCGCCTTGACCAGGTCGTCGAGCGTCGACAGGACCTCCTCGACGGGTGTGCTCGCGTCATAGGCGTGCAACTGGAACAGGTCGATGTAATCGGTGTCGAGCCGGCGCAGCGCTGCCTCTGTCGCCCTGATCAGGCGCGAGCGAGAGACGCCGGCGTCGTGCGGTCCTTCGCCCGTGGGCAGGGCCGCCTTCGTGGAGATCAGCGCCTGGTCGCGGCGGCCCTTGAGTGCGGCGCCCAGCACCTCTTCGGAGGCCCCGTCCGAGTAGACGTCGGCCGTGTCGAACAGGGTGACCCCGGCCTCCAGGCTCAGGTCGACCATGCGGCGGGCCTCGTCGACACCGGCGGTGCCCCAGGCCGAGAACAGGGGCCCGCGCCCGCCGAACGTCCCCGCTCCGAAGCTGAGCGCGGGGACCTTCAGGCCGGACGTCCCCAACTGTCGGTACTCCATGGCGATCCCCTTGGTAAATGGGTCGGTGGTTCCGTTAGTGCGTGCCGCAACCGTACCAGGGGATCGGCAAGTAATGGAACCATGGTTCCTTTTGGGTTCAGGCTCCTCTGCGCGAACGCCAAGGGTGGCCGGGCGTTTCGCCCGGCCACCCTTGTTGCGCCACGCGCCGCGCTACGGCAGCGTGTTGATCTTGAACGTGGACGTCGTGTTACGGATGTCCACCGCGTTGTCGCTCAACTTCAGGTTGTGGAAGGTGACTTCACCGACCGCCGGGCCCTGGCCGGACTCCGGCAGCTCGTTCGCCCACAGCCCGAAACCGGACTTGGCGTCGTACGCGTCGCCACTCTTGTGCGCGCCCGAGATCGTGACGTCCGTCAGGATCGTGTCCTTGATCGGGAACTGCGGCTGGCCTCCTACGTAGTTGGTCTGGAACATGATCCCGCTGTACGTCGGATCGACGATGTCGACGTCGTTGACGCGGATGCCCTGGAACACCTTCGACGCCGAGAACATCCAGATCCCCGGGAACGTCTGCCCGTTCCAGAAATGGCCTCCGGAGCGGATGACCGAGGTGTTCTCCAGGGCGGTCGGGCCGGTGCCGAACCCGTTCATCGGGTATCCGAAGTCCAGGGAGCTGATGGTGACCCCGGAGTAGACGAGCGTGTCCGCGATGAGGATGTTGCGGAACGTGTTGTCGTACCCGCCGTACACGGCGATGCCCGCCGCCCGCCACGTCAGCAGCGACGTCAGGTTCTCGAACACGTTGTTCTTCTCGTCCGCGCCGCCCGCGTCGATCGCCGAGAACAGCGCGAAGCTGTCGTCGCCGGTCGCCCGGGACTCGTTGTTCACGACGTGGTTGTCCGTCGAGCCGTTCGTCATGTTGACGCCGTCGGCGAACGTGTCACGGATCCGGGAGTTCTTGATGGTGACCCGGTCGGTGTTGGCGCCCCAGTACAGGCACACCGTGTGCTCGTTCCAGACGTCGTCGATGGTGATGTCCGCGACGTTCGAGAAGTCGAAGACCTTGCCCGGACCGTCGATGCGTGACGTGTAGTTCCCGAAGAACGAGAAGTGCGCGAAGGTCGACCCGTTCGCACTCGCCTCCGCGCGGAACCCGGCGTCCGTGTTCTCCTGCGACGACGGCGTGTGGAACCGCGTGAACCACGGCCCGGCGCCGACGACCTTCACCGCCTTCCCGTACACCTGGAACTTGTTCGACGTCTCGTAGTCACCGGCCGGCAGATACACCCCGACGAGCTTGCCCGTCGTGTCCATCCGCACCTTGTCCAGCGCGTCCTGCACGGCCTGCTGCGAGAAACCGGTCGGTACGGCGTACGCCGCCGGGTCCGGGCTGGGCAGCGCGGTCGCCTGCTCCAGGCTCACGAAGTCGATCGCGTACGTGGTGTCGTTCGCGGCGTCCTTCTGCAGCCGGATCCTGCTGCCCTGCGGCACGGTCTGGCCGAGCAGCAGATTCGCCTCGTCGTAGATGTGCCGGGGCGCGCCCGCGCTCGGCGCGTTGCCGGGCCCGGTCTCCGCTCCGTACAGCCACGCGTACTTCGAGGTCAGGTCGATCGCCTTGAGGTACTTGCCGTCGACGTAGACGTTGAGCGTCGAGTTCTTGCCCCCGCCGCCCGCGGCGTCCGGTATCGAGAAGCGGGTGACGAGCGTGTTCGTCGGTGCCTTGGTGGTGAACTCGACGTAGGAGCCGGTGCTGTCGAGGGTCACGGCCTTGCGGCCCGAGGCCTCGCCCGCGAGATCGCCGACCGTGCGGTTGGGGCCGAGCACCTTCGCGCCGCCGCCGACCGAGCCGTCCTCCGCCTCATAGGTGTCGTACGGCATGCTCGCGCCGCGTCCGACGAACAGCGGCTGCGACGACGTGTTGTTGTCGCGCTTGACCGGCAGCTCGTTCGCGTCGGCGGCGATCACGGTCTTCACCGTGAACTTGCCCTTGCCCGCCGTCCACGTGCCGAGCTTGACCGGCGCGGTGGTGTCACCGGCCGCGATCGATCCGTCGTAGGACCCGGTGAGCGTCTTCACGACCGTGCCGCCGGAGTCGGTGACGGTGAGCGTGATGCCGTGCCCGCCCGACGAACTCGCCTGATTGCCCTGGTTCTTGAGGGCTGCCGAGAAGGTGACCGTGTCGCCCTCGCCCGGCGCGCTCGGCGACCAGGAGACCGGCGAGGCCACGAGGTCGGCACTCGTCACCGGCTTCACGACGAGCCCCGTAGGGCTCGTGTACGCGTTGTTGCCCTCGTCGCGCTCGACGACCTTGTTGCCCGGGTCGACGACCGCGCCGACCTGGTACGTGCCCGCGTCGCGCGTCCCGATGTCCGCGCTGACCGTCGCCGTCGCGCCGGCCGCGAGCGCGCCCACGGACCCGGAACCGACCTTGTCCGAGCCGAGCTTGAAGTCCAGGTCGGTCGCGGTGCTCGCCTCACTGCCCGCGTTGCGCACCGTCGCCGACAGAGTGATCCTGTCGGACTCCACCGGCGAGGCGGGCTGCGACGTGATGCCCGTGACCTGGAGGTCGGGGTTCGGCGCGGGCTCGCCCAGCACCTGGAACTCGGCCAACTGGCCTGCCGGAGCACCGGAGTTGACGGTGAAGACGAGCCGCACGTCCGCGACCCGCGCGGTGACCGGCACCGTCACGCTGTTCCCGCTCGACGGGTTGAACGTGTACTCCTTCGCCGCGACCAGCGACGAGAAGTCCGACGCCTTCTGCTCACGGCCCTGCACCTCGATCTTCTGGGTGCGGGTGGACCACGCGGCGTCCGGGTTCAGCTTGAGGACGAGCGAGGAGACATCCGCGTTCGCGCCGAGCTTCACGGTCAGCGTGTTCGGGTAACTGCCTCCGCCGCCCTCCCAGTACGTGCTGGTGCTGTCGTCGACCGCGTTCTCCGCGACATACGTGAACGTGGAGGACGACGCCGTGACCGGCTTGCCCGCGGCCAGGTTCGCCCCGATCGTCGTGGAGCCGTTGCGGGTCACGGCGTTGCTGTTCGCCGACTGGTTGCCCGCCGCGTCCTTGGCGCGCACCGTGTACGTCACCGTCGCCGACGCGGGCTGCGTGTCGGTGTACGAAGTGACGTCCCCGGCAACGGACTTGAGCAGCGTGCCGTTGGCGTAGAGGTCGTAGGACGTGACCTTCACATTGTCGGTCGACGCCTGCCAGGTGAGCTTGACCTGCCCCTTGGTCGCCTCGGTGAAGGCCAGGTTCCCGGGCGCGGTCGGTGCCTGGGTGTCGCCCGATTCGCCCTTGCGCGTCACCGACTCGGAGTTCGCGGACTGGTTGCCCGCCGCGTCCTTGGCCCGCACGAAGTACGTGAGCGTCGCCGACGCCGGCTGGGTGTCGGTGTAGGTGAGGGTGGAACCGTCGACCGACGCGCGCAGCGTCCCGTTCGCGTAGATGTCGTAGCCGGTGACCTTCACATTGTCCGAGGCCGCCTTCCAGGTCAGCTTGATCTGACCGGTCGCGGGCTCGGTGTAGGCGAGGCCGCTCGGCGCGCCGGGTGCCTCGGTGTCACCGGTCGTCGGGCCGAAGACCTCCAACTCGCTCAGCTGACCGGCTGGTTGACGCGAGTTGGCGGTGACCAGCACCCGCACGTACCGCGTCGTGACCGTGTCGAACGACAGCGTCTGCGCCTGCCCGCCCGACGCGCTGAACTCGTAGGCCCTGGACGCGACCAGATCTGAGAAGTCCGTGCCGTTCGTGCTGCCCCGCAGGGTCAGCGTCTGGGTCCGGGTCTCCCAGCCGGACGGCAGCCGCAGCACCACCCGGTTCACGCGCACCGACGCGCCCAGGTCCACCTGGACCCACTTCGGCAGTGCGTCGTTCTTCGACTCCCAATAGCTGGCGGCGTCACCGTCGCCGGCGTTCGCCGCCGTGTACGTCTGCGTGGTGGAACTCGCCGTGAACGCCTTGCCGCGGGCCAGGTTCACCGAGGAGTCCCCGGTGCCGTGCACCTCCAGCTCCGACAACTGGGCCGCCTGCCAAACGGAGTTGGCGCTCACCACGATCCGTACGAAACGGGTCTGGGTCGCCGCGAACGACACCGTCACCGTGTTTCCCGACCCGGAGGCGAAGGCGTACGACGCCGACGACTTCAGGGTGTCGAAGGAGGTGCCGTCCGCGCTGCCCTGCACCGAAAGGGTCTGGTTCCGGCTCTCCCAGGCCCCCGGGAGGCGCAGCACCACCTCGTCGACGCGGGCCGTCGAGCCCAGGTCGGCCTGCACCCACTGCGGCAGGTCGGAGCCCGAACTCTCCCAGTACGTCGAGGCGTTGCCGTCGGTGACGTTCGCCGCCACGTACTCCGCCTTCGCGCTGCTCGCCTTCGCCGCGGCGCCCGCCGCGAGATTCGGCCCGCCCGCGGCCTGCGCAGAGACCGCCGGCAGGCCGAGAAATGCCAGGGCGAGCGCGAGGAACGCGACCATGAGGCCCCGTCTCCTGCCCCGCCGCCCGGATCTGAGCAATGACTTTCTGATCATGCTGCCCCTGTCCCTGCACCGGTTGTGCAGTGAAGCGAGTGTTCTGAGGGATCGACATCAGTGGGAGCGACATCAGTTTCTTGCGTTCAGTTGTTGGAGAATTGCAGAGTGATGTTGCTGAGTCCACCGTTTGAACAGAGGGAGTTGCGATGAGGGAGAATCTTCGACCATGTCCCACGCACAGGCGGCCGACGGCGCCGCGCTCCATTACCAAGTCCGCGGCAGCGGCGCCCCGTTGCTCCTCCTGGCCGGTCAGTCGAACAGCCACCGCTGGTGGGACCCGGTGCTCGACCGCTTCGCCGCGGTCTTCACGACGGTCGTCCTCGACTGGCGCGGCACCGGCGACAGCGACCACCCCGACACCGACACGTACAGCACCGGGAACTTCGCCCGCGACGTCGTCGCCGTGCTCGACCACGCGGGCATCGACCGCGCCCACGTGTACGGAACCTCGATGGGCGGCCGCGTCGCGCAGTGGCTCGCCGCCGACCATGCCGCCCGCGTCGACCGCCTGGTTCTCGGCTGTACGTCACCGGGCGCGTCGCACGGCATCGAGCGCGGCCCCGCCGTCCGCAAGGTGCTCGCCGACCCGGACCCGGCCGTCTCCCGCGCCGCGCTGCTCGACCTGATGTACACACCGGGCTACGTCGCGACGCACCCGGGACCGTTCCACACCCTCGGTGACCCGGCGATGCCCGCGCACGCCCGCCGCCGCCACCTGCGGGCCAGCGCCCGCCACGACGCCTGGGACGCGCTGCCCCGCATCGCCGCGCCGACCCTCGTCGTGCACGGCACCGACGACGACTTCAACCCCACGGCCAACGCGCCGCTGCTCGCCGAGCGCATCCCCGACGCCCGCCTCCTGCTGATCCCGGGCGGCCGGCACGCCTACTTCGAGGAGTTCGCTGACGACGCGACACCTCCGGTCGTCGACTTCCTGAACACACGCACGGAGACGGCCCGTTGACCGAGGCGACCCGGATACCCGGGCAGCACGCCCAGCCGAGAAGCGCCTCGCTCGCCCGGTCCTCGTTCCTCATGGCGACCGGCACGCTCGTGTCCCGCGCCACCGGCCTGATCCGCCAGGTCCTGCAAGCAGCCGCACTCGGCACCGGCCTGTACGCGAGCACGTACAACACGGCGAACACCGTTCCCACCAGCCTCTACACCCTGCTCATCGGCGGCGCCCTCAACTCGGTCCTGGTGCCCCAACTGGTGCGCGCCCGCGCCGAGCACGCCGACGGCGGCCGCGCCTATGAACAGCGCCTGGTCACCCTCGTCGTCTGCGTCCTCGGCATCGGCACCGCCCTCGCCGTGTGGGCGGCCCCGCAGATCGTCGGCATCTACATGAACGACACGCCCGACCATCACGCCGCGTTCGAGCTCACCGTCGTCTTCGCCCGGTTCCTGCTGCCGCAGATCTTCTTCTACGGGCTGTTCGCCATGCTCGGACAAGTCCTGAACGCACGCGGCAGGTTCGGCGCCATGATGTGGACGCCCGTCCTCAACAACATCGTCCTCATCGCCATGTTCGCCGCCTACCTCGCCCTGCTGGCGGTGCCCGACAACGTCTCCGACGTCACCACGGCCCAGGTCCGCCTCCTCGGTATCGGCACCACCTGCGGCATCGCGGTGCAGGCCCTCGCGCTGATCCCCTTCGCGCGGGCCGCCGGGTTCCGGCCGAGGCCCCGCTTCGACTGGAAGGGCACCGGCCTCGGCGGGAGCATCCGGGCCGCCCGCTGGACCCTCCTGTTCGTCCTCGCCAACCAGGCGGCCCTCGCCGTCGTCACCCACTTCGCGAACTCCGCCGACGCGGCTCTCCCGCACTCCGGCGTCGGCTACACCGCGTACACCTACGCCCAGACCATCTGGCTGCTGCCCCAGTCCATCGTCACGGTCTCCCTCGTCACCGCGCTGCTGCCCCGCATCAGCGCGGCCGCCGCCGAGGGCCGCGTCGACGACGTGCGCGCCGACCTGTCCCGCGCGCTGCGCGCGACCGGCGCCGTGATCGTGCCCGCCGGATTCCTGTTCCTCGCGCTCGGACCGCAGATCGCCGCGCTGCTGTTCGGACACGGCGCCGCCGACCCGGGACCGCTCGGCCACATGCTGCAGGCGTTCGGACTCGGCCTGATCCCCTTCTCCGCGCAGTACCTGATGCTGCGCGGCTTCTACGCGTTCGAGGACACCCGCACCCCCTTCGTGACGGCCGTCTGGATCGGCGCCGTGAACATCGCGCTCGCCTGTGCCTGTCACTGGCTGCTCCCCGCCCGCTGGGCCGTCACCGGCCTGGCCGCCGGGTACGCGCTCTCGTACGGGATCGGACTGCTGCTGACCGCGCGGCGGCTGCGGCGGCGGCTCGACGGGCGCCTGGACGGGCGCCGCCTGCTCCGCAGCTACGGGAAGCTGTTCGTCGCCGCCGCGATCGCCGCGGGCCTCGGACGGCTCGTTGCCCGCGCCTGCGCCGGTCCGGCCGGCACCTCGGTCACCGGCGCCGCGATCGCCCTCGCCGCGGGCACCCTCGCCATGGCGGCCGCCTTCCTCGCCCTGGCCAGGCTGCTGCGCGTCAGCGAACTGCGTAGGCTGCCGTTCGCCTGATCCACGACGGAGGAACGATCGCCATGCCCGCTGCCCACGTCCTGCTCGCACAGCTCCTGAAGGCGGCCGACCCGGCCGCGACCGGAGCGTTGTGGCGCCTGGAGGGCGCGGCCCGGCAACTCGACGCCAACGTCATCCGGCTGCGGCCCGGCGCGGCCGGCGAGGCGTACGTCGAGAACGACCTCGACGTACTGCTCGTCGTCGCCGAGGGGCACGGCACCCTCCACCGGGCAGGCACGGAGGAGGAACTGGCGGCCGGCACCCTCGTGTTCGTGCCGCGCGGCGAGCGGCGGTCCGTCGGCGCGGGCGACGACGGCCTGGTCTACATCACGGCGCACCGCAGGCGGCCCGGCATGACGATCGGCCGGGCCACCGGCGCGGTGACCGCCGAGGGCGGCGAGGCGCCCTGTCTGCTGCCCCGCGTCTGCGCGGAGTGCGGCCGGGCCGCCGAGGACGCCGAGGCGCGCTTCTGCGGCCGGTGTGGAGAGCGCTTGCCAGGAGGGACTTCCGGCCTTAGTTAGGAGCGCGGGATCGAGCCAAACGGCGGTTTCCGCACCCTCGATCCCGCCTCTGGCAAGGGAGTTGACGGTCCACCTCCGTCACTTCTCGCCACTGATTCAACACGCAAGGTTACCGAAAGGCAGGGGTTCGGGATGAGTTCCCGGCCCGCCCACGGCAGACTCTGCGCCAGACGGCCGCCGAACTCCCGCGGCGGCCGGCCTGGGGAGGGGAAGCACCACCGGGGGAGTCCGTGCGTGTGGGGCGCGCGGACTCCCCGACCCTGTCAGGACCCCGGGACGGTGTCCTCGAACGTGGTGCCCGCCGAACGATAGGCGGCCAGCTTCGCCGCCACCTGGGCCGGCGTGAGCACCTGGTCCTTGACGTGCAGCACGTAGTCGACCTGCTGGTCGTAGGCGCGCGGGCTGGTGCTCGGCTGCCCGGCCAGGTCGATCAGCCACTGGTTGAAGTTGATCGACATCGGCCGCTCCGGCAGATACGCGGCGTCATGCGTGCCGAACAGCTGCCCGTCCACGTAGTACCGGATGGTGTTGTTGTCGATGGTGAGCACCAGGTCGTGCCAGCCGGCGTAGCTCTGCCGGCCCTCCGTGTGCTGGTTCACCGCCTGCCACGGGTCCGGGTTGTAGGTCTCCCAGGACGTTGTGTACAGGATGTTCGACGGCTCGCCCCAGCCCCCGTTCGGGAGGTACTCGAAGTCGTACTCGGAGTAGTCGTCCGCCATCGGCGCCTTGAGGTCGTTGATGGTGAAGAACGTCTGCACCAGGTGATCCCCGTCAGGACCGCTCTTCGGCGCGTCGCTGAACTTCACGCGGGCCGCGTACGTGCCGTTCCTGAACTTGAGGGCCTTGGTGAGGACTTCGGTCTGTTTCGTGCTCTCGCCGGTCCCCGCCGTCGACGTCTCCAGGTTCATCACGGAGTTGCCGCCCGAGGACGGGAACGTCACCTTCTCGGGCGCCCAGGTCGCGCCCGGCACGCCGGGGCCGCCGGAGTTGGAGCGCACGCTCCAGCCGTTCGCCGCGATCTTCGGGTCGCTGGACGAGCTGTAGTTGAAGTCGTCGAAGAGCGAGGCGCCGTCGGCGGGCGGATCGGTCGGGTCCGTGGGGTCGGTCGGATCGTTGCCTGCGGGGGCCGTGCCCCAGACGACGGCGCCGTCGAGCTGTGCGGTGACCTTCGACCAGTTCGCGTACGCCGACTGCGCCGCTCCGAACGAGTAGTCGTCGGCCTGGTTCAGCGACTGCCAGTCGGAGCGGTAGAAGCGCAGTTGGAGATCGCCCGTGTCCGCGCCGGCGGCGAGCGAACCGGCGCCGGACGTGAAGCCGACCTCCAGGTACCGGTCGGCGGTCGCCGTCGGATGCGCGAGGGTGCCGAACGTGCCGGTGACGTTGGCGCAGCCCTTGACGGCCCACGAGCAGGCGAACCGGTAACTCGGGCCCGCCGAATCCGCCTTGAAGTAGTAGCGGACCTTCACTCCGCTGAGCGGGACGCTCGAACTGCCGGAGTTGCGCACCTTGAGCCACGGCTCGGCCTGATCGCTGCCGGTGCTGCCCGCGTGGTACTGCACCGTCAGATCGCCCGCGGCCGCGGAGGCGCTCGACGGGAGCGCGAAGAGGCCCGCGCAGCCGAGCGCGGCCGCGACGGCGCACGTGGCGGATCTGGTGACGGTCGTTCTTCTCGCGACGCTCTTCCTCATGACGGTTCCTTTCCGGAACGGTGGGGGACGGGGACGTGCGGGTCGAGCGGCCCGTGCCGCACACCGAGCGCGGCGAGCCGGGGCAGGTGCCCGGCGATCCGCTCGCGGAAGCCGGGCCAGGACGGGGCGCCGTGCCAGGCGCGGTCGGCGTGCGCGCACAGCCGGGGGAAGGCCAGCCGGTCGACGTGCCCGGCGGTCGGGGCGAACTCGGTCCACAACTGCGCCTGCACACCGAGGAGCCGGCCGGCCGCGCCGGTGTCGTCCGGCGGCTCGTGGCCGTGGACCGCGCGCAGGTCGACCACGGCGCCCGGCTGCGCCTGCGGCTCGTCCGGGGCGCAGGACTGCGCGTAGTCGAGGTAGCTCGCGCGGTGCTGCCCGCTGATCACCGGGTGCCCGCGCTTGAGCGCGAGGCGGGTGTGCTCCGGGTCGCGCCACGTCATGACCGTGAAGTACGGCGGCAGCCCCTCGCCGGTCTCCGCCCACGCGGTCGGGGTGCGGCCGTGCCCGAGCAGGTACTCACCGATGCGGCCCAGGAACCAGCCGCGCAGCGCGGCCGTGTCCGCCAGGCCCTCGGCGGCGGCCCGTGCCCGGGCCGCCGAGCTCGCCGCCCACTCCGTGGTGGGGCACTCGTCGCCGCCGATGTGCACATGCGGCGACGGGAAGACGTCGAGGACCTCGTCGAGGACGGAACGGCAGAAGCCGAACACCGGCTCATGCACCCCGAGCACGGTCTCGCACACGCCCCACCGCGTCCATACGTCGAGGCGCCGCCCGGGCACGGTGCCGAACTCCGGATGGGCGGCGAGCGCGGCCCGCGTGTGCCCCGGCATCTCTATCTCCGGCACGACGGTGACCCCGCGCGCGGCCGCGTACGCGACGAGCCCCCTCAACTCCCTTCGCGTATAAGCACCTTCGTGCGGTACCCCGTCGAAGAGACGGCTTCCCGACGGGCCCACCATCGACTCGGCGCGCCGCCCGCCCACCTCGGTCAGCCGCGGATACGCCGAGATGGGCATCCGCCAGCCCTGGTCGTCGGTCAGATGCAGATGCAGCACGTTCAGCTTGTGCAGGGCGAGCAGATCGACGTAGCGGCGCAGCAACGACACCGGCTGGAAGTGCCGGGCCACGTCGAGCATGAACCCGCGCCACGGATGGCGCGGCACGTCGGTGATCTCCGCACAGGGCACGCGCCACGAGACCCCCGACTGCCCGGTGCTCAAGAGGGCCTCTGTAGGCAGCAGTTGGCGCACGGTCTGGACGCCGCGCAGCAGCCCGGTGAGGTGCGCGGCCCGCAGGAGGACGGCGTCCGCCGCGACCGTCAGGCCGTACCCCTCCTCACCGAGACCGCCCAACTGCGGATCGAGCGCGAGCACGAACGGCCCGTCGGAGGAGGCGGCCAGCGGCAGCCCCGTGGCCGGTGCGAGGAGCGTACGGAGCAGGGCGGCGGCGGGTTCGGCGCCGGGGGAGACCCGGACCGTCGTGTCCGGCCTGAGGGTGAAGTGGCCGGGACGGTAGGAGAGATGAGTCGGCAGCGGGATCAGAGAGGGGCGGTGTGCGGGCACTGCGGACCTCCGGGCAAGGAGCTCGGGCGGGGCGGGTCAGCCCTTGACGGCGCCGGCCGCGAAACCGGACGTGACGTGCCGCTGCAGCACCAGGAAGATCACCAGGGCGGGCAGCGCGAACAGGGTCGAGGCGGCCATCGTGGCGCCCCAGTCGGTGCCGAACGTGTTGTGGAACGAGGACAGCCACACCGGCAGCGTCCGGTGGTCCTGCTGCTTGATGATGAGGAAGTTGGCGTAGGCGAACTCGTTCCACGCCGTGATGTAGCCGAACAGCGACGTCGCCATCAGACCCGGCGCGAGCAGCGGGAACGCGATGTGCCGGAACGCGCCGGCCCGGGTGCATCCGTCGACCTGCGCCGACTCCTCCAGCTCCTGGGGAATCGTCGCGATGAAACCGCGCAGCACCACGATCGTGAACGGCAGCGTCATCATGAAGTACACCAGCGTCAGCGTGGGCAGCCGGTCCAGCATCCCGGTGTCCCGCGAGATGATGTACACCGGGATGATCAGCGACTCCCACGGTGCCATCTGCGCGACGAACACCATCAGCATGAACTGCCGCCGCCCCCGCCACCGCATCCGCGCCACCGCGAACGACGCGCCGAGCGCCACCACCAGGGCGAGCAGCACCGCGCCCAGTGTCACGAGCACGCTGTTGCGCCAGAACAGGCCGAACCCGTCGGCGTCGATCGCCCGCCGGAAGTGGTCGAGTGTCCAGCTCTGTGGCAGCAGTTGGGGATGGTCGGACTGGATGTCGCGGTTCGGTTTGAAGGCCGTCGCGACCATCCAGTACACCGGGAAGAGACAGACGACGACCGTGACGGTCGCGGCGGCGTGGAGCGGCAGGCGGCGCAGCGCGCGCGAAGTCGTCACAGCTCGCCCTCCTGGCGGAACATCTGGCGGAAATAGGCGACGAGCACGCCGGACATGAGCAGCACCGTCACCATCGACGCCGCCGCGCCCAGGTCGTAGCGCTGCCCGGACAAGGCCGTCTGTACCGCGTACACGGGCAGGATGGTGGTCGCGTCGCCCGGTCCTCCGCGCGTCATCACCCAGATCTGCACGAACGCCTTGAACGTCCAGATCACTTCGAGCGACAGCACCAGCATGAAGATCGGCCGCACGATGGGCAGCGTGATCGACCGGAAGATACGGGGGCCGGACGCGCCGTCGATGCGCGCGGCCTCGTACAGCTCGGACGGCACCGTGGTCAGCGCCGAGTACAGGGTGATCGCCGCGAACGGCACGGACTGCCAGACGACGAGCGTCACCAGGATGGCGAACGCCGCCGGACCGTGCGCCAGCCACGGGTACCCCTCGAACGACGAGAACCCGAGGCCGGTCAGGGTGTGGTTGACGATCCCGAACTCCGAGTGGAACAGCCACTGGAACACGGTCGTCGCCGCGACCACCGGCATCGCCCACGTCAGCACGAGCGCGCTGAGCACCGCCGTCCGCCAGGCCCGCCCGAGCCGCTCGACCATCAGCGCCACGAGCGTCGACAGCGCCATGATCAGGACGACATTGACGGCCATGAACAGGAACGTGCGGCGCACGACGGTCCAGAACCGGGGGTCGGAGAGCAGCGTCGTGTAGTTGTCGAACCCCGTGAAGTGCGCGTCGCCCAGGATGAGTTGACGCAGCCCGAAGTCCTGGAAGGAGATCAGGACCGCCCGGCCCAGCGGGTAGACGAGCAGGTACAGCATGCCGAGGACAGCGGGTGCCACCAGCAGGTATGGCCAGCCGCCGGACATCGTGGCGCGGCGGGACGGGCCCCGTGGGCGCCGGGGCGGTCGGGTGAGGGGGCGGGGCGCGGTCCGCTCGCGGACGACCGACACGGCGCACACTCCTTTCGTCGGGCACGCGCGGGGCACGTCGCGCGGGGCGGATCGAGACGGCAGGTCAGGAACGAAAGACCGGTCAGGAACCGGAGTTCATCGCCGACGTGATCGCGTCGGACGCCTTCTTCGCCTCCCGCGCCGGATCGCCTCCCGCGAGGACGGCCGTCAGATAGTCCTTGACCGGGTTCTTGGCCTCGACCGCGGCCCAGCCGGGTGTGTTCGGCGTCGCGTGCCCCACCGCCGCGCCGACCGCCATCGCGGAGGCGCCCGGATCCCCGGCGACCGCGCCGGCGAGCGTCGTCTTGTTCGGCACGTAGCTCATCGCGACGGCGAGTTTCTTCTGCCAGGCGTCGCCGGTCAGCTCCTTGACGAAGGTGTACGCGGCGTCATGGTGCCGCGACACCGCCGGGATCACCAGATCGGAGCCGCCGGTGAACACCGCGCCGGGCGTGCCGTCCGTCTTCCCCGGGATCGGGAAGAAGCCCAACTTGCCTTTTAGGCCAGGGTTGTTCTGGGTGACGACGTTGGCGCCGCCCGGCACGCTGATGATCTGTGCCACCTGCCCCTTGGCCATCACCTCGGCCTGCGGCGGCTGTGCCTCGTCGGAGTCCTTGGGGCCTTTGCCGAAAGCCTGAAGCTTCTTGTAGAACGCCATCGCGCGCAGCGCCTCGGGTGAGTCCAGAGCGCCTGCCCATTTCCCGCCGGACTCGGTGGCCAGGTCGCCGCCCTCGTCCCAGACGAAGCCGGAGTACGTGTACCAGTTCTGGCCGGGCAGATAAATCCCCTGCTGCGCACCCTTGTTGAGCTTCTTCGTCGCGGCGATCCACTGGTCGCGCGTCTTGATCTTCGCCGCGTCGACGCCCGCCTTCTTGAACAGGTCCGTGCGGTAGATGACGACCCTGTTCGCCGCGTAGTACGGAATGCCGTACTGCTTGCCCTCGTACGCGCCCGGCTCGGAGAGGCCCTTCAGCCAGTCCTTGCCGCCGAGAGCGCCGGTCTTGTCGGTCAGGTCCAACAGTCCGCCGCTCTGCGCGAACTGGGCGACCTGGGTGTTCCCGGTCTCGATGACGTCGGGCGCGTCGTTGCTGGCGAGCGCGGCCGTGACCTTCTCGCCGATCCCGTCCCACTCCTGGACCTGCACCCGTACGTCGATGTCCGGATGCGCGGCCTCGAACCCCTTCTCGAACTCCTTCTGGAAGGCGGCCGAGACGCTGTCGCGCATCAGCCACACATCGATGCCGGTCCGCCCGCCGTCACCCGGCTCCCCGTCACCGGAGCCGGACGAACTGCAGGCACTGAGCCCGGCGACCGCGACGAGCGCGGTCAGACCGGTGAGCAAGCGGAGCTTCACGGTTCACCTCTGGGCGCCTGACCTGACCAGTTGACCAACTGGTCAGGTGACCTCTGGTGGTGGAGAAAGCTGGCATAGACCACTGGACACGTCAACCCCCCTGGAAATGCTGGGCAGTTGTCGATCAAGACCGCGCCGTGGTCAACTGGTCAGGCAACTGGTCGTACGGCACGAGGGGGCGGCAGTGAACGCCGACGGGACCATCGAGAACCCGGACGCGCCGGGGGCGGTGCTCAAGCGCGAACGGGTGCGCGACCACATCCTGGAACTCATCGAGTCGCAGCGCCCCGGGGACGCGATCCCCTCCGAACGCACGCTCTGTGCCCGCCTCGGCGTCTCCCGGCCCACGCTGCGCGCGGCCGTCGACGAACTCGTCGCCGCCGGCCTTCTCGTCCGCGAACACGGCCGCGGGATGTTCGTCGCCCCGCAGAAGATCACCCAGGAACTCGTCGCGCGGGAACAGGCGTTGACGGTGCCGCAGGCCGCCGGTGCCTGGACGAGCCGGCTCCTGGAGTTCACCACCATCCAGGCGGGCGCCCGGGTCGGCCGCAAGCTGCGGCTCTCGCCCGCCGCGAAGATCGTCTACGTGGCCCGGCTGCGCCTCGTCGACGGGGCGCCGATGGCCATCGAGCACCTGCACATCCGCGCCGACCTCGTCCCAGGGCTGAGCGCCCAGGAGCTGGAGAGCGGCGACCTGTACGCGCATTTGCGCGCGCACCACGACGTACACGTCCGCGAAGCCGTCCAGGCCATCGAGCCGACCGTCGTCACCCGCGCCGAGGCCGACCTCCTCGACGTCCCCGAACTCTCCCCGGCGCTGCTCTTCGAGCGGCTCACCTCGGACACGTCCGGGCGGCCCGTCGAGTACGTCCACTCGCTGTACCGCGGGGACCGCTACCGGATCGTCTCCCGGCTCACCCTCGGCCCGGCCGCGACCGCCGCCGCGCCGTCGGCCGGGCACCACCCGGGCATCCCGCCCGGCGACTTCGCGCACCGCGACACCGTCGCCTCCACGACCCGGGGCGATGTGCAACAGGGGCCCTGACACACGCCATGGACTTCGGGACCGCCTGCGCGGCGCGGGCGCGGTACCTGGTTACGGTTCGGCTCATGGCCGACTACCGCATCGAAACAGTCCGCAACGGCGAACGCGACTGGACCGCCCGCAACGACCGCGGCGCCGAGGTCCGGATCGCCCCCGCCGACGCCGCGGACTCCCAGGCAGCCCCTCCGTCGTTCACCCCTGTCGAACTCCTCCTCGCCGCGCTCGGCGGCTGCGGCGGACTCGTGGTGGACCGCACCGCCCGCACCGCCGGCCACGACGCGCTGCGCATCATCGTCGAGTCGGTCTCCCGGCCCGAGGACGACGGCCGGGTCGGCGCCGTCCGCGTCTCCTACGAACTGGACCTGCCCGAAGGCGACACCCGCACCGCCGAACTCCTCGAACGCGGTATCCGTCTCACCCACGAGAAGTACTGCACGGTCAGCCGCACCGTCGAACACGGCGCGCGCGTCGAGGCGGTGGGCCCCGACGGCACGACGCTCTTCATGGGCGGCTGAGAGCGGGTACGCGGGTTCTGACGCGGCGCGGGGCGCGCGCGGGGGGCGGCTCGCTGGCGGGGTCCAGAGACCGGCACCCCGCCGAGGCCGCTCAGACCGCCCCGCCCGCAGTCGTACGGAACCGTGCCCGGTACTCCGACGGCGCCACCCCGAGGGACTGCTGGAACGCCCGGCGCATGGACTCCGACGAACCGAACCCGGCCGCCCCGGCGACCGATTCCACCGGTTCGGCGCCCCCTTCGAGCAGGGCCCGCGCCGCCTCCAGACGCACCGACTCCACGTACCGCCCCGGCGTCAGCCCGGTCTCCGCGCGGAACAGCCGCGTCAGATGCCGGACGCTCACCCCGGCCGCGCGTGCCACGGCGTCCAGATCCGACGCGGCGCCCGGATCGGCGCCGACCGCGTCCATCGCCGCACGCACCGCGGGATGCCGCGCCGACACCGGGCCGAGCCGCGCGCTGAACTGCGACTGACCGCCCGGCCGGGCCATGAACACCACCAGCTCACGCGCCACGTCCCGGGCCATGTCGGCGCCGTGGTCCTCCTCGACCAGCGCGAGCGCCAGATCGATGCCCGCCGTCACCCCCGCCGACGTGATCACGTCGCCGTCCCGGACGAACACCGGGTCGTCCTCGACCGTCACCGCCGGGTAGGCCGCCGCGAGCTCCGGCGCGAGCCGCCAGTGCGTCGCCGCGCGGCGGCCGTCAAGCACCCCGGCCTCCGCCAGCAGGAACGCGCCCGCGCAGACCGACGCCACCCGCCGGGCGCGGCCGGCAAGGCGGGACGTGAAAGCGATCAGCTCCGCGTCGTGCACGGCCCGCCGCCAGTCGGAGCGCCCGGGCACCAGGACGGTGCCCACGCGCGGCGGCACCGTGTCGCCCCCGCCGTCGACGCCGACCCGTACCCCCGACGACGTCCGCACGTCGGCGCCGTCGGGCGAGACGATGCGCACGTCGTAGGCCCCGCCGTGCAGATTGGCGGTGGTGAGGACCTCGGCCGGCCCGGTCACGTCGAGGAGTTGCACCTGGTCGAAGGCGACGATCGCGACGACCTGGGAAGCGGGTGGGCTCACTGCTCCCACTTCGAGTCGAGGATCGTCCGCACGAAGTCGCCGCGCTCGAAGCCCGGCACGTAGTGGGCGAGGACATCGGCCTTCACGTTCCCGAACGTCGTCTCCGGCTTCGGCGCCACACCGTCCGTGAACGCCCGCAGGATGCGCCGCTTGAAGTCGGGCCTCGGATGCAGGGACACGATGTCCGCGCGGTCGGCCCGCGCCACGTCGTAGAAGCCGATGCCGAGCACGTCGTACTCGACGCCCGCCGTCACCAGGGCCACCTCGGGCTCCATGAACGCGGGGACGCCCGGCGTCGTGTGCAGCGCGATCGCCGTCCACACCCGGCGGACGCTGTCCTCGGGCACGCCCCGGGCCGAGAGGAAACTGCGGGCCTCGTCGGCGCTGTCCACCTCGAAGCGCCGGCCGCTGCCGTGGAACCGCTCGGACAGCCCCAGGTCGTGGAAGAGGGCTCCCACGTAGAGCAGTTCGGGATCGAAGGACAGATCGCGGTTGCGGCCCTGCAACGCCCCGAAGAAGAAGACGCGCCGTGAGTGGTGGTAGATCAGCTCGCTCGTCGTGTCGCGCACCAGCTGGTCCGCTTCCCGAGCCAGTTTCGTGTCGGGCACCCGCACGCCCGCGACCGTCGTCGTGTCACCGCTCACCGCGCTCACCTGGACCTTTCACCGTGGAGTGCCGCCGGATAGTCCGGCGGCACTCCTCAGCTTCCGCTTCCGTGGGAACGGGCGCCATGGCTGTGGAGCCAGGTGTCCCACAGATCCGGACATCGACGGGTTACGGGAGGCTGTGCACCTTCGGGCCGACCGCGTTCGACCAGGCGTTGCCGGCCGTCGCGTCCCAGTTCGTCGACCAGGTCATCGCGCCGCGCAGCCCCGGGTAGGTCCTCGCGGGCTTGAAGGAACCACAGCTCGTGCCGCGCGCCAGGCAGTCGAGCGCGTTGTTCACGACCGAGGGAGCCACGTAGCCGCTGCCCGCCCCGCGCGTGGAGGCCGGGACGCCGAGCCCGACCTGCGACGGGTCGAGGCCGCCCTCCAGCTGGATGCAGGCGAGCGCGGTGAGGAAGTCCACCGAGCCCTGGCTGTACACCTTGCCGTCGCAGCCCAGCATCGAACCGCTGTTGTAGTACTGCATGTTGACGACCGTGAGGATGTCCTTCACGTTCAGCGCGGTCTTGAAGTACTCGCCCGACGTGGACTGCATGTCGATGGTCTGCGGCGCCATCGTGAGCACCAGCTTCGAGCCCGCCTTGGCGGACAGCTGGCGCAGCGCCTTCGTCATGTACGTCGAGTTGAGGCCGTTCTCCAGGTCGATGTCGACACCGTCGAAGCCGTACTCCTGCATCAGCGCGTACGCGCTGTTCGCGAAGGCCGTCGCCGAGGCGTCGCTGTTGACGGAGATGCTGCCCTTCTCGCCACCGACCGAGACGACCACGGACTTGCCGGCCGCGTGCTTGGCGGCGATGTCCGCCTTGAAGTCGGCGGCGGAGGCGTAGCCGACGGCCGGGTCGAGGTTGAAGGTGATCTGCCCCGGCGTGGTCGTCGCGTCGGCGAACGACACCGCGATGATGTCGTACTGCGACGGGACGTCCCGCAGCTTCTGCACGGTCGCGCCGTTGTCGAAGTTCTGCCAGTACCCGGTCAGCGCGTGCTCGGGCACGGTGCCGCCGCCCCCGCCGCCCCCGGACGTGGCCGTTCTGGCGCTCACCGCCGCCGACTTGGCGGACTCACCGGCCGCGTTCGTCGCACTGACCTGGAAGCTGTACGAGGTGTTGGCGGTGAGCCCGGTGACGGTCGCCGAGGAGCCCGTGACGGACGCGACCTTCGTGCCGTCCCGGTAGACGTTGTAGCCGGACGCCGTGGAGGCCGGGGTCCAGGACAGGTCGACGGACGTCGAGGTGGTCGCGCCCGCGGCGAGGCCCGCCGGTACGGCGGGTATCACCACCGGGTCGCTGCCACCGCCCCCGTCGGGCCCGAAGACGTTCACATCGTCCACGTAGTACGGGCTCTGCCCGTACCAGCCGTGCGTGTAGACCGTCACCGACGTCGTGTTCGCGCCGGTCTTGAAACTGGTGGTGAGCTGCTGCCAGGACGAGCTGCCCGGCGTCCAGGTGGAGACGTCGGTGGTGCCGGTGCCGCTCGCGCCGAGGTAGGCGTAGCCGCCCTGCACCCAACTGCTCAGGGTGTACGTCGAGTTCGGCTTGACCGCGACGGTCTGGGTGCACTGGGCGTTGTCCTGGCCCGCCGGTGTGCCCTTCAGCGCCTTGGCGCCGCCGTGCACGGGGGAGGAGACGGCCGCGCCGCTGCCCGCGGTGCAGGTCCAGTTGGACAGGTCCGACTCGAAGCCGGCGTTCTTGGCGACGTTGACGTCCGCGGCCTGGGCGGGCGCGGCGAGCGCGGTGACGCCGAGCGCCGCGGCCGAGGTGACGGCGAGTGCGCCGCCGAGCCAGCGGCGGGCGCCGGGTCTGCCATGACGTGCACGGTCCACGGGGGTGCCTCCGGGGGAGAGGTGAGGGGCGGATGTGAACGGTGGCCACCGCTGTGCGCCAAAGCTGGTCCAGACCAATCGAGTTGTCAAGACCTTTGGCGCACGAGGAGTCCCACCGGTCCCCGGACGCACGGACGGCGCCGAACATGGAGTTCAGCGCCGTCCTGGAGATGAGCCGCCGTCAGAGCAGCCCGCGCGCGTACGCCGCCTGCCCCACGTGCTGGAGATCGTCCGACAGGACGCTGATGAGCCGTGCGCCCAGCGTCACGGGCGGGTCCCAGTTCTCATCCACGATGCGGTCCAGCGCGGCGTCCTTCAGGCCGCCGAGAAAGCCCAGCGTCTGCTCGTGCACCGCGTCGTAGTAGCCGACGAGCAGGTCACCGGAGCCGACCTTCACCTGGCCGACCTGTTTCGACGTATGCCCGTAGCCGGTGTCCGACGCGGGCAGCGGCAGTCCGAAGCGGTCGGCCCAGCCCTGTGAGAGCCAGATCTGATCGAGGCCGGCCGCGTCGGCGATGTGGTCGTCCTGCACGCGCGTGAGATGCCAGATCAGCCAGGCGACGGAATTCGCGCTGCCGCCGGGCCGCGCGTGGAGATCGTCGGGGGAAAGGCCCTCGACCGCCGCGTGCACTTCTTCCTTAATGCGGCCGTAGCCTTCGATGAGTACGTCATGAGAGTGCATGAGGTGCAGTTTCGTCGACTGCACGGATTTCGGCCAACGGAGCGCCCGAATATGCCGGGAGACTGGCGCAAAAAGCATGGTGACAGTGCGTCCGTAGTGCCGATACTCGACAGGTGGGACGGTTGAATTTTGATCGAATACGGCCCGCGGAAGCCTGCGGAAGATCGACGATCTTGCATTTTCCCCTGTGGGCGGCTGTCGGGTTCGATCCCTGATCAATAACCGACCGGTTGGCGATCAAGGCGCCGGGCAATGGGGGAGATCGTGCACGACGAATTCCTGTGCCACGTCACCGCGTACGGAATCTGCGGCGGACGGCTCGTCGGAGTTCCGCTCGGCACTTATCGCGCGCCCACCCTGCCGCTCGCCCTGTGGTGGCTGCGCGACCGTGCCACCTGGATCGCCGAACGACTCGACCCGCGCCCCGGACTGCCGCACCTGCCCGAGGGCGCCCTGATGCCGCTGAGCGACGACACCCCGGACGTGCCCGGTCAGCTGCGCGCCTGGTGCGCGGACGCGGCCCAGCAGGATCGCGTCGCCGAGGAGCTGGCGGGCGGCCGGCTCGTCCGCGTCGCCACCCGCGACGAGACCACCGAGTACGAACTCCTCGCCGAGTCCGTGGACGCCCTGCGCATGGCCCGCAGAGCCGCGCGCGCTCCGGCGCACGCCTCGGTGTGAACCGTCCTCAGCCGCTGAACCCGCCGGACCGGAATCGGGTTCAGAACCCGTCCACCGTGTGCGGCAGCAGGTCCGTGTACAGCGCGGCGTCGAGCATCGACGCCGCGTCCTGCTTGTGCTCGGCGACCACTCCCGCCCGCACCAGTGACCGCACGGACGTCGCGCCCATGTAGGCCGTCGCCAGATCACGTGCCTCCAGCGTCAGATCCGGGTCGTCCGGCGTCGGCGCGTACGAGAACCCGTCAGGCGAGGCGATGAGCCGGAACGTGCCCGCGTTCGCCGGCACCTGCTCGTCGCGGATCGCGAGCGCCACGTCCACGGGCGCCGCCCACGTACGGGCCGCCAGCGCCGCCCGCACGTCGACGAGGCGCACCCACAGCGACGGGAACGCCTCCGTCACCCGCACCTGGTCCCGGTCCGCCGCGAACAGCAGCAGTGAGTCGTCCACCGGGCGGCCCCAGGCCCGTACCGTGCCCGTCAGGTCGATCGCGGTCAGATAGCTCCACAGCGCGGCCGCCTCCTCGGGCCCGTCCGCCTCCAGGTCGTCGACCCGGACGAGCCCCGGAGTACGTGCGTCCTCGTCACCCGACTTGGTGCGGTAGACCGCGTACCCGGCGAGCGGATCGCCCAGCGCCACCACCCGCGGCGGCGACAGATCGTCGTCGTCCTCGTCCTTCTCGACCAGCCACTCCTCGCGCCACCAGGCCTCCGTACGCGCCGCGCGGCCCGCCCGGTGTGCGCGGGTCTCCTCGAAGTACGGGGCGACCAGCGCCGGAGCGGCCTTCGGGTCGACCAGCCGCAGCGGGCGGGAGTCGGGCGCGATGCGCAGCGCCAGCGGACGCCGCGAATCGATCTCCACGGTCGCGCCGTACGTGCCCGGCCCGAAGCCGAACCGGCCGTAGATGGACGCCTCCGACGCCCACAGGGCGACGAGCGGCGCGCCCTGCCCGGCGCAGCGCGCGAACAGTTCGGCCATCATCCCGGAGAGCACGCCGCGACGGCGGTGCGTCGGCGCCACCGACACGAACGACAGGCCGGGGCAGGGGAGTTCGCCGCCGCCCGGCACGGAGACCGAGAAGGGGTGCGCCGCGGCGAACCCGACCAGCTGGTCCCCGTCATAGGCGCCGATGCGCAGGAGACCGGCCAGCGTTTCGCGGTGGTGTTCGCGCCGGTCGTCCTCCGGCGATTCGTGGAAGACCAGATAGGCGAGCGCGAGGGCGCGCTCGATGTCGGATTCGGGCAGTTCACGGATCTGGACGGATCGGGCACTCATGATCACAGACCCTAGCCGGGAGCCGTCTCCCGCGCCCGTGGGGGTGTCACCGTGGGCGGCGCCGCGCGGACGCCGCCCACGGTGACAAGCCTCGGTGGCGCCGGGTTCGTCAGGACCGTACAGGCAGCGGGGTCCGGGCCGCCTGTACGGCCTCGACAGCGGGTCACCGCCTCAGGTGAGGCTGTCCGGTACTTCGGGTGCGCGGTCCCGGACGGATGCACCTCGCCCTCGACTTCTGCCGTAGTCCCGCAGCCGGGTGCGCAGCCGCCCCATCCCGCGCCGGGCATGACTCTTGACCGTGCCCAGCGGCCATCCGGTGCGGTCCGCGATCTGCGGCTGCGTCAGGTCCTCGTAGAACGCGAGCCACAGGACCGTGCGCTGCGGCACCGGCAGCCGCGCCAGCTCCTGGGTCATCAGCACCCGGTCGAGCGCGGCCTCCGTCTCCTCGGCCGCCCCCGTGTATCCGGCGGCTGCGCCTTCGAACAGGGTCTTCCGGCGGGTGCGCGAGGCCAGCGCGTCCGCGATGTGGTGCCGGGTGATCCCCGTCAACCAGGCGGCGTCGGAGCCGAGTTCGGGCCGGTAACCGGCCCGCCCCCGCCACGCGGCGAGAAACACCTGCTGTGTGACGTCCTCCGCGTCACGGCCGTCGCCGAGCGCCCGCCGGGCCAGCCTGAGCACCAAGGGCGCCCAGCACCGGTACAGCTCGGCCAGCTGCGCCGCGTCGGCGCGGCCCCCTTCCTCGGGCGACTCGTACGCACCGCGCGTACCGGGGTGGACCGCTGTGCTCATCGGTGACTCGTCAACTCCTCGGCGCGTACCCGGATTTGACGTTTCCCGAACGGA
Organism: Streptomyces sp. NPDC050264; assembly: GCF_040655895.1. Lineage (NCBI taxonomy): Bacteria > Bacillati > Actinomycetota > Actinomycetes > Kitasatosporales > Streptomycetaceae > Streptomyces > Streptomyces sp. NPDC050264. The sequence goes on along the minus strand of NZ_JBFAKV010000018.1, from coordinate 77,383 downwards.
AACCGGACGGTTGGGCAGCGTTCCCGTCCACGGAGCGGTCATCCTGTGAACCCGCGCGGTCGACCGGCAACTCGCACCGTTTGTGCGTCGTATCGTGAGCCGATGGACAAGGAGCAGGACACCTTGCGGGACAGGCACGACATGGCGGCGGAGCCCGGGGTCAGCACCGGCGCCCTCGCCCGGCGCCTCGGAGTGTCACCGACGACCCTGCGCACCTGGGACCGCCGCTACGGGCTCGGCCCGGTCGAGCGCGCCGAGGGCCACCACCGGCGCTGGTCGGCGCAGGACGTCGCGGCCGTCGAGGAGATGTGCCGCCTCACCGCGACGGGCCTGCCGCCCGCCGAGGCCGCGCACCTGGCCCGCAAACGCCAGGACCCCGCCCGCCCTGTCGCTGTCCCGCAGCCGCGCCGCGCGCGGGAGCGGCCTTCGGAGGCCGACGTCGAACGGCAGCGCCGCGGCCTGGCGCGGGCCGCCACCCGCCTCGACGCCCCCGCCGTGCGGGACCTGCTGACCGAGGCGGTGGAGCGGCACGGCCTGGTCGGCGCCTGGCAGGACGTGATGGTGCCGGTGCTGCACGCCATCGGCCGCAAATGGGAGGAGGCGGGGGACCGCTACGTAGAGGTCGAGCACCTCCTGTCCTGCCATGTCTCGCGCACCCTGCACCGCGGCGCCACCGCGCCCGTCGCCGCGGGCGTACCGCCGCTCGTCCTGGCCTGCGTACCGGCCGAGGAGCACTCACTGCCCCTGGAGGCGCTCAGCGCGGCGCTCGACGAACTCGGGCTGCCCCAGCGGATGTTCGGGGCAGCCGTGCCCGTCGAGGCGGTCTCGGCCGCCGTGCGCCGGACGGGGCCGCGGGTCATCGTGCTGTGGGCGCAGGCCCGGTCGACCGCGAGCCTGCCCCTCGCCCGGCACCTCGCCGAGGCCCGGTGGGGTGTGCGCGGCGCCCGCGGTGGCCCCGCCGTGATGCTCGGCGGACCCGGCTGGGCAGGGCACACGGTGCGCGGCGCACTGCGCCCGGCGACGCTGCCGGAGGCGCTGACCCGCATCGAGCGGCTCTATCCCGAACTCACCGCACGCCGCGTGCCCGCTTGAACCGGGCCAGCCCGTCGGGCAGTTCGAGCAGCGGCTCCGGATAGTCGTACGCGGCGCGGTCCCGGGCCGCCAGCTTCCACGGCTCGTGCACCGCGGGTCCCTCCAGTCCCGCCAGCTCGGGCACCCAGCGCCGTACATACGCTCCGGCCGGGTCGTACCGCTTGGCCTGCGTCACCGGATTCAGCACCCGGTTGGGCCGGCTGTCCGTGCCGGTGCCCGCCATCCACTGCCAGTTCATCTGGTTGTTGGCGATGTCCCCGTCCACGAGGAGGCTCAGAAAATGCCGGGCGCCGACCCTCCAGTCGACGTACAGAGTCTTGGCGAGGAAGCTCGCCGTCAGGAGGCGGCCCCGGTTGTGCATCCACCCCTCGTGGCGCAGCTGCCGCATCGCCGCGTCGACCACCGGATATCCCGTACGCCCCTGTCTCCACGCCTCGATCTCCCGGCCCGCCGATCTCTCCGAGCGCCACCGGTCGCGTTTGCCGCGGTAGTCCTCGTGCGCGGCGGCCGGGCGGGCGGCCAGCACCTGGCGGTGGAAGTCCCGCCAGGCCAGTTGCCGTACGAACGCCTCGGCGCCGGGACCGCCCGCCGTCCGTGATCGCTGGACCGCCTCGACCGGGCTGAGCGTGCCGAAATGCAGATCGGGGGAGAGCCGGGAGGTCGCGTCGCCCGCCATGTCGTCGTGCCGGTCCTCGTACGCGGTGATCCCCGAGCGCAGCCACGCGGCGAGGCGCGCCCGGGCGGCCCGCTCGCCGCCTGCGGTGAGACCCGGTGACACACCGGGGACGGCGTCGCGCTCGGGCAGCGGCTCGGAGCGGACCCCCTCGGGAACGGTGACGGCGCGCGGCGCCCGGCCCACCGCCCGCACATGCTGCCGGGCCCACTGCCGGTGGTACGGCGTGAACACGGCGAAGTGGTCCTTGCCGGCCGGGGTGACCTCGCCGGGCGGCACGCAGGTCACCACCGCGTCGTGGGCGACCACTTCGCAGCCGATGCCGTGCAGCGCCGTCCGGAGCCGGTCCTCGCGCCGGTGGGCGTAGGCGCTCACGTCGCCCGCGAGGTGCACCGCGCACGCGTCCGTCTCGGTCACCACCTTCGCGACCTCCTCCGCCACATCCCCGGAGCGCACCACGAGCCGGCCGCCGCGCTGCCGCAGCTGCGCGTCGAGATCGCGCAGGCAGTCGGCGAGGAACGCCTCCCGGTTCGGCACCAGGAAACCGGCCGCGGCGATCCCCGTGTCCCGGACGAACAGCGGCACCACCGCGTCGGAGGCGTTCAGAGCGGCCCGCAGCGGCGGATGATCATGGACTCGCAGGTCGGCGGTGAACAGGACGACACGGACGCGCACAGAACTACTCCCGGCTGATTCGAGAAGATGCGAAAAACTGCGAGGGAAGGCAGGTGATCACGACGAGGGAAGGGGGACAGCTGATCGCACTCAGCCGCCTCCTTCTCCCCTTCCGGCCCCGGGACGTGCACGGATGCATGTATTCCGGGCCACCGCGGGGCATCCCGTGCATGGTCTCCCCGGAAGCGGGCAAGCGCAGCACAGGGACAACGGACGGTCACCGGGCGTGGACCGTCCGTGCGGGTCGACGGGTGTGGGAGGTGCCGGCGATATGCAGGCGAAGGTGTTGCGACGGTTTTCGGCGGGGGCGCCCCGCGGGTCCTGGCCGGCGGAGGAGTACGCCGCGCGGCTACGTGCTCAGGGACGGTCCGCGAAGGTAGTGATGGACCTGGATTCGGACGCGTTCCTGGTGGTCGGCGGGGAAGGAGACGTCCCCGGCTGACCCGGGCGCCGGCCCGCGCCAGGGCAGCGCGGCGAGCCGACGCACCCCACACTGGGCCCCCGTCCGCGCGGACGGGGGCCCAGCGCCGTCGGGACCGGCACCCGGCACCCGGGAGCGGTGCCGTCAGGAATCGACCTCCGGCAGCCGCTCCCCGTTGTCCAGTCGCGCCGTCACCCGCACCGCGCCCCGCTCGGGCGCCCGCACGGCGAGCGTCCGGCCGGGGCGCACGGAGTCCACCGCGCCGCTCACGGAGATCCGGGTGACCGCGCGGCTGCCCGCCGCCACCAGATACCAGTGCCCCTTCGGGGACTTCCACCGCGCGGAGGCCACCACGTGCTGCCCGAACCGGCTGCAGGCGGCCGTGTTCTCCGCCCGCCCCACGATCCGGGCGGGTGCGGTGACGGACGAGGCGGGCGCGCGCAGCAGCAGGGCCACGTCGCCGGGCCCGCGCCAGGTCGAGGCACGCGCACACGACCACACCGCGTGACCCCCGCCCTCCGGCAGCTGCTGTTCGGCGTAGTCCCACGCGTTCACGGCGCGCACCGCGCCGCCGTGCCACGGCTCGAGCCCGCAAGCGGTACGCGCCCAGGCCAGCAGGGCCTGGCTGCTGGTCGCCTCGCGCGGCTGGCGGGGCGGAGGAGTGCCGTGACCCGGCAGCGGGGTGTACGTGAGATGCACCGGAGAGAGCCCGCCGAGATCCGCGACCAGGAACGCGTGGTGCTCCACGATCCGCGACGAGGAGCGCAGCTGCAGCACCGGACGCCGGGCACAGCCTCCCGCCGGAGCGACCGGCACCGCGTCGGTCACGCCGTCCCCGGAGACGTGCAGCGGCCGGGCCGGGGTGTCGGGCCGCAGCAGATCACGCCGCGTCGCCTCCGTGATCCACGGCGCGGTGAGATAGCGGGCGACGCGGGGACCGCGGGACAGCACCACCGCGGCCGCGGTCGTCACATCGGCGTCGTCGACGCGGGCCAGGTCGAGCGTGGCGCGCCCGCCGCCGACGGGATCGGTGTACCGGGCCAGCCGGTCGCCGTCGTTCAGCAGCACCACACCGCGTCCGTCGACATCCCCGGCGAACAGCAGCTGGGGGGTGCGCGGCGGCGCGTCCACCGGGGTGCCCGGGGTCGTCGTCACCGTGACCGCGTCCGAGGGCGCCGCCCAGGAGTCCAGCGCCCGCGCCAGCAGCGCCCCGTCGCCGGCCCGGCCGCCCCGAGCGGGCCACACCGTGAAATCGACCCGGGAGGTGTCGGCCCACTCGTCCGGCGCAGCGTGCGAAAGGCGGGCGGCGTCGAGGCCTGCCGCGGCCGCCGCGCCCGGCCGGACGACCGGGCGCCCGGCGGAGTCACCGCCCGGAACGGTGAGCACGGCCGCCGTGATCACGGCGAGCGCGCCCACGGCCCAGGCGAGCCGCCTGCGACGGGTGCGGCGGACCAGATCCGTGGGCCGTGTCTGCACCGAGCAGGCGTCGAACTCCTGGGAGCGCAGCAGCGCCTCGGCGGCGGGGCCGGCCCCGGCGTCCAGCCCCGCGGCCTCCCGGACGACGTCCTCGGGGGCCGCGACCCCGGCCGCGCCCAGCAGACCGGCGGTACGCGCGGCGGAGAAGCCGTCGACCCGGCGGAGCACGAACGCGGCCCTGGCCGGTGCCGATGCCCCGGCCAGCGCCTGCCCGAGGGCGATCTCCTCGGCACCGCCGGCCCGCGGGAACAGCCGCAGCCCCCACACCACGGGCAACCGCGGCAGCAGCGTCCGGGGCGGCGGCAGCACCGCGGGCCAGCCGGACGGGCGGTGCGCGGCGGCCAGAGCGGCCCGCAGCACCCGCACCCGCAGGGCGTCCTCCGCGCCGCCGGGTCCGTCTCCGGCCGCCCGCGGGCCGGGCACGCGGGCCGGCCGCGCCCCGGGCAGTGCCCGCTGCGCCGCGGCGTGCGCCATGAGAACCCGGCGGTGCCGGGACAGTGCGGCGGGAAGCGTCAGATAGGCCAGCCGCACGAGAGCGGTGTACTGCTCGACGAGGGCGGCCTCGGCCCGATCGGTGGCTATCCGGGTGCGCGGGGCCGTTCGGCCGCGGCGAAGGGTCGGCATGGTCTGGTCTCCCGCGTCGAAGGGCGTCGTGTGCTTCGCTCTTCAAACGACCGGACCGTGTGACAGTCACATCACGATCCCGCAGGACTGCACCGCGCAACTCGGGGTATCAGCATGCCTGCGGGGGTCTGACCGACACAGGCCCGGTCGAAAGAGACACGGATGATCGAGTATTTGGACGGGGCAGTGATCCCAATCGGCTTCGACACGCCTGTCGAGCCCCTGCGGCGGGTGACCCACTATTCGGGAGAAGCGGGCTGCATAGCGCAGGCCCGGGCCTTCGCGGAGACGTTTCTGGCCCAGCTGACGCGGGAGTGGTGCGTCGACGTGGACCGCCGGGCCGCGGGCGATGTGCTGCTCGTCGTCAGCGAGCTGGTCACCAACGCGGACCGGCACAGCGCGGGACCGTACGTGCTGGAGCTGGAGGGGACGGCGCGGCAGATCATCGTCACCGTCTACGACAGCAGCGGCGCCGTCCCGCTGCGCTACCCGCGGGACCCGGCCCGGATCGGCGGGCACGGCCTGGAGATCGTGGACGTACTCGCCGAGGTCACCGTCGAACGGGTGCCGGTCGGCAAACGTGTCAAAGCCGTCCTCACGCTGCCTGTGTGAGGACGGCCCCGGTCCGCTCGACGATCCGGATCACCCGGATGACCTATGCGAGGTCCGTGCCCGCCAGCATCCCGGACTTCAGCCGGGCGATGAGCTGCTTGATGAGCCGCGAGACGTGCATCTGGGAGTAGCCGAGCCGCTCGCCGATCTCCCCCTGCGTCAGCTCCTCGACGAACCGCAGATGCAGCAGCCGGCGGTCGCGCTCGGGCAGCCGCGCCACGAGCGGGGCGAGCGCGTGGAAGTCCTCCACCAGCTCCATCGCCTCGTCCTCCACCCCGATGAAGTCGGCGAGCACCGACTCGCCGTCCTGGCCGCTGTCGGTGGTCAGGGCCGCGTCGAGGGATGCGGACGTATAGCCGTTCGAGGCCAGCTGGGCCTCGATCACCTCGGACTCCGGCAGGTCCATCAGCGTGGCCAGCTCGGCGGTGGTCGGGTTCCGGTCCAGGCGGGTGCAGAGTTCCTCGCGCGCCTTGGCCAGTTCGAGCCGCAGCTCCTGCAGCCGACGCGGCACGTGCACGGCCCAGGTGGTGTCGCGGAAGAACCGCTTGATCTCGCCGGTGACGTACGGCAGCACGAACGAGGTGAACTCGACCTCGCGCGAGATCTCGAACCGGTCGATCGCCTTGATCAGACCGATCATGCCGACCTGGACGATGTCCTCCATGTCGTCGCCGCGGTGGCGGAACCGTCCGGCCGCGAAGCGGACCAGCGACATGTTCATCTCGATCAGGGTGTTACGGGTGTACTGGTACTCCTCGGTGCCCTCCTCGAGTTCGGCGAGCCGCCGGAAGAAGTGCCGGGAGAGCTCCCGCGCGTCCAGCGGTGCCACTCGACTGGGGTCGGGGATGTGCGGAAGATCGATCTCCCCATCTGTGGTCCGGGTCCTGTCCGCAGTGACGTCCGTCCCGCTCATGGTGGAGCCCACCGTCCCTCCCGCGCCGTGCGACGGCGCAGAGCCTTGTTCCATCATGGTGTCCGGCAGTTACCCGCGAACTGCCGGACCATGCGAAGTTGTTCTGGAGGTACGACATCAACACGGCAGAAACAGCAGGTACGGTGCGCGAACTGGTGGACGCGCTCCCGGGCAGCACCCTCGTCACCGACGCGGACGTGCTCGCGACGCTCGGCCGCGACGACGCCGAGTGGGCGCCCGTCGGCCGGCCGCTCGCGGCGGTCCGGGCCGGCTCCGCCGAGGAGGTGCAGGCCGTGGTGCGGGCCTGCGCGGAACGCCGGATACCGGTCGTCACGCGCGGCGCGGGCACCGGCCTCTCCGGCGGCGCCAACGCGGTCGACGGCTGCGTCGTCCTCGACGTCTCCAGAATGAACCGCATCCTGGAGATCGACACCGAGAACCTGCTCGCCGTGGTCCAGCCCGGCGTCGTCAACAACGACCTGAAGGCCGCCGTCGCCGAGCACGGCCTCTGGTACCCGCCGGACCCGGCCAGCGCCCCCTGGTCCACGATCGGCGGCAACGTGTCGACGAACGCGGGCGGTCTGTGCTGCCTCAAGTACGGCGTCACCCGCGACTACGTCCTCGGCCTCGAAGTCGTCATGGGCGGCCCGGCGGGCGAGTACGGCAGCCGGGTCCGGCTCGGCCGTCGCACCACGAAGGGCGTCAGCGGCTACGACCTGACGAGCCTGTTCGTCGGCTCCGAGGGCACCTTCGGCGTCATCACGGAGATCACGTTGCGGCTGCGCCCGGCGCCCGTCGCCGAACCGCGCACGGTCGTCGGCGCGTTCGACAGCCTGGTCGCCGCCGGTGCTGCGGTGGCCCTCGTCACGCGCCGCGGCCTGGAGCCCGCCGCCCTCGAACTCCTCGACTGCGCCTGCATGGAGGCCGTCGAGGACTGGAAGCACCTGGGCATCGAGCCGGGCGCCGAGGCCATGCTGCTCGCCAGGATCGACGCGGCGGGCGACGCGGGCGCCGTCGAGGCCGACGCGGTGGCCGCCGCCTTCCAGGAGGCCGGGGCACTCTGGGCCGAGCAGTCCACCGACGCCGTCGAGGCCGAGGCTCTCTTCGACGTACGACGCCTCGCCTATCCCGCGCTCGAACGGCTCGGCCCCGTCCTCACCGAGGACCTCTGCGTGCCCCGCTCGGCCGTGCCGGAGATGCTCGCCACCATCGAGAAGATCGGCCGCCGGCACGGGGTGCGCATCGCGACCATCGCGCACGCCGGGGACGGCAACCTGCACCCGCTGCTGATCACCGAGCCCGGCGACGAGGCGGCCCGCCTTGCCGCGCAGGCCGCCTTCGAGGAGCTGCTCCAGGCCGCGATCGCCGCGGGCGGCACCGTGACCGGCGAGCACGGCGTCGGCCTGCTCAAGCGCGGCGGCATGCGCAGCGAACTGGGACCTGCCGTCTGCGGGATGCAGCGCGCGGTCAAGCGGACGCTCGACCCGCTGGACCTGTTCAACCCGGGGAAGGTCGTCGGCGAGGACTGACCTTCCCCGGTGCCTGAGGCCGGGTCGGGTCAGCGCGGCAGGCCCGCCGGATCGGTGGCCCAGCTCGTGTCCGGCTGTTCGACGAGCCGGTACGCGAGCGTGCCGCCACGGCGCAGGAGGCCCGCGTCCGTCCACGAACGCGGATGGTCACGGCCGTCGAGCCGCACCCCGGCGACGTACGCGTGCGTGGCATCGGCAGCGGGCGCGTCGACCACGATGTCGGCGCGGCCCGGCCGGTCCACCACGGCGTGCGGGAACAGCGGCGCGCCGAGCAGCAGATCGGCGGTGCCCGGAGCCTTCGGGTACAGGCCGAGCGCGGAGAACACGTACCAGGCCGACATGGTGCCGAGGTCGTCGTTGCCGGGCAGGCCCGCGGGCCCGGTCCCGTACACGGAGTCGACGATCTCGCGCACGGTGGCCTGCGTCTTCCACGGCTGCCCGAGCGCGTTGTAGAGCCATGGCGCGTGGATGCCGGGCTCGTTCGTCGGGTCGTAGCGCAGCGCGTCGCCGCCCTTCACCGACCAGGAGCCGTCCGCCTTGTGGAAGAACCCGTCGAGCCGGGTCGCCGCCGTCTGCCGGCCGCCCATCGCGTCGGCGAGGCCCTGCGCGTCCTGCGGCACCATCCAGGTGTACGTGGCGCTCGTGCCCTGCGCGAAGCCCAGGTCGCTGCCCGGGTTGAACGGGGTCACCCACGAGCCGTCCAGATTGCGTGCCTGGACGTAGCCGGTGGCGGGATTGAAGACATTGCGCCACCACGTGCCGCGCTCGGTGAAGTAGGCGGCCTGTTCGTCGCGGCCGAGCAGCTTCGCCCAGGAGCCCAGTGCGGCGTCGGCGACCGAGTCCTCCAGCGTCTCGGCGGCGCCGCCCCAGCAGTGGCAGGCATCCTGGGCCGCGTAGTGGGAGCTCAAGTACTGGGCCAGGTTGGGGCGTTGGCCGACGCACTGTCCGGGGCAGCCCGCGTCGGAGAGGCCGTCGTCGCGAGGCTCGGTGGCCTGCCGGGCCAGGGAGTCGAAGGCGCCCTCGTAGTCGAAGTCGCGCACCCCCATCGCGTAGAACGTCGCGAGGGTCGCCGCCGTCGGGTCGCCGGTCATCACATGTGTCGCGCCGTTGACGTGCACCCAGCGGTCCCAGACGCCGTCGTTCTGTTCCGAGAAGTTGTAGAGCGACTGGGCGAAGTCCCCGGCGACCTTCGGCTTCAGCAGGGCGAGCAGCTGGATCTGGGCCCGGTACTGGTCCCAGCCCGAGAAGTTGCTGTACTGCGCGGACTGCCCGCGTGCCAGGCGGTGGGGCTTGCCGTCCATGCCGGGGTAGCGGCCGTCGGTGTCGCTGATGATGTTCGGCTGCATGAGGGAGTGGTAGAGCGCCGTGTAGAAGGCGGTGCGCCGGGCCTCGCTGCCGCCGCCTATGCGCACGGAGCTCAGTTCCCTGTCCCAGTCCCGGCTCGCCTGGGCCGCGACGTCGTCGACGCTCGCCCGGGGCGCGATCTCCTCGCGCAGATTCGTCTCGGCGCCCGCGAGGGACACGTACGAGATCCCGAGTCGCATGTGGACATCGTTGTCAGAGGCCGTGTCGAAACCGACGTATCCGCCGGAGCCACGTCCCGCGCGATCGGCGCCGGTCGCGTACCCCTCACCGCCGCCGGCGCTGGTGGAGCCGGGAGAGAGGGTGGCGTCCTTCCAGGTCCCGTACGAGGAGAAGGCACGGTCGAAGGAGGCGCTGAAGTACAGCTTGTAGTAGCTCTTGCGGTTGTTGACGCCGCCGTTGGCCCGCCGCCCGCAGAACGCGCCGGTCAGCACCCAGCCCGTGACCTTGCGGTGCGCGCGGTCGATGTCGATGTGCGCGTCCTCGCTGCCGTTGAGCGAGTTGGAGACGCGGAACAGGAGCGAGGCCTGCTGGTCGGCGGGGAACGCGAAGTCGGCGACGCCCGCGCGGCGGCTCACCGACAGATCGGCCGACGCGCCGGAGTCGAGGCCCAGGGTGTAGCGGCCGGGCACCGCGCGCTCGTTCGCGTGCGAGAAGTCCGACGCGTACACCGCGTCCTTGGTGTCGGCCGACGGCGAGGAGGTGACGCCCCCGACGAACGGCATGATCGGCACGTCTCCCGCGGCGCCCGGATTGCAGCCCGCGCCGTTGACGTGCGTCAGGCTCAGACCGCGTATGCGCTGGGCGTTGTACTCGTAGCCGTTCGCGGCGCCGGTGCTCGTCTGGTCGCCGGTGGTGCTGGTCGGGGACCACGCGATCATGCCGTAGGGGCGCGTGGCACCCGGGTAGGTGTTGCCGCCGTTCGTCGAGCCGATCAGCGGGTCGACGGACGCGGTGGGCCGGGCCGCGGGCGCCGCGGCGGAGGCGAGCGGTCCGGGCAGCGTCATGGCGAGGGCGGTCGCCAGGCCGAGTGCTCCGGTGCGGCGCAGCAGCGCCGCCGGTCTGGACAGGACGTCGAACACGTCGCGGAACCTTTCGGAGTCGGAAGAGATGCCGTCAAGGCGCCGCCGAGCGTAGATCGTTGAGCCGCCCCGGGGAACGCCGCTGCGCACATCCGTGGTGAACGCGGGATGAAGCCCCAGACCCGTGACGAGCCTTTTCCGCGGCACGCCGCAGCAAATGTACGATTTGTCGGTTTATCGGTCTTACGGTGCTGGGGTCGCTGTCCGAGTGGGGGGACACACAACGCGCCCTCATGCGGCGCGGATTGGGATGTCCATGAGTGGAATCAGCCGCAGAGGCGCCGCACGCCTGGGGCTCGGGATCGGCCTGGGTGCCGCGGTCACGACCCTGGCGGGCTGCGGCAGCGGCGACGACGAGGGCCGGCCCCCGGCGGGCCCGGACCAGCAAGCGGGGCCGCCGAAGAAGGCCGCGCCCCGGCTCATCGGCGACGGTTCGACCGCGTACACCGGCAAACAGCCCCACCAGCCCGGGGAACCCGAACCGCTCGAAGTCGGCCAGCGGCCACCGCAGTTCGTGATCTTCTCGTGGGACGGCGCGGGCGAGGTCGGCAACGGCCTGTTCCCCCGTTTCCTGGAACTGGCCCGGCAGCACGACGCCCACATGACCTTCTTCCTCTCGGGCCTCTACCTCCTGCCCGAGTCGAAGAAGCGCCTGTACCGCCCGCCGAACAACCCCGTCGGCGCCTCCGACATCGGCTACCTGACGGACGGACACGTCAAGGAGACCCTGAAGTACGTCCATCAGGCCTGGCTGGAGGGCCACGAGATCGGCACGCACTTCAACGGGCACTTCTGCGGCGGCGCCGGCTCCGTCGGCAACTGGAGCGCGGCGCACTGGCGCAGCGAGATCGAGCAGGCCCAGGCGTTCGTCAAGACGTGGCGCAGCAACACCGGTTGGCACGAACACCCCTCGCTGCCCTTCGACTACGACCAGGAACTCATCGGCGGCCGTACGCCCTGCCTGCTCGGGCAGGAGAACCTGCTGCCGGTCGCCCGGGAACTCGGCTGGCGCTACGACGCGTCGTCGCCCGGCGGCGTGCAGCGCTGGCCCGACAAGAAGCAGGGCGTATGGGACCTGCCCCTGCAGGGCATCCCGTTCCCCGGCCACCGCTTCGAGGTCCTGTCGATGGACTACAACATCCTCGCCAACCAGTCGCAGAACTCGACGCGCGCCCCGTCCTCCAACTACCCGGGCTGGCGCACCCAGGCCACGCAGTCCTATCTCTCCGGTTTCCGGCGCGCCTACGAGACGAACCGGGCGCCGTTCTTCATCGGCAACCACTTCGAGGAGTGGAACGGCGGCATCTACATGGATGCTGTCGAGGAGACGCTCAAGCGGGTCGCGGACAAGAAGGACGTACGGCTCGTCTCCTTCCGTCAGTTCGTCGACTGGCTCGACGCGCAGGACCCCGCCGTCCTCGCCAAGCTGCGCGGTCTGGGCGTGGGGGAGCGGCCGCCGGGAGGCTGGTCCGCGTTCCTTCGCCCTGAGAAGAGGCCTGCCCAGGCCACCCGCGAACACTCCGCGAGGTGAGGCAGGATCGCCGGTAGCCGACAGCAGACGCAGGCGGCGGACGGACCACGAGGAGGCCCCATGACCCGGCCGATCACCGCCGGAGTGGACGGATCACCCGAGAGCGCGGCCGCGGCCGCCTGGGCGGCACGCGAGGCGGTGCGGCGCGAACTCCCGCTGCGCCTCGTGCACGTGGGAACACCCGTGCCCGAAGCACTCGCGCTCGCCGCCGACGAGGACGCGCGGGCGCGATGGGCCCGGGACCTCCTGGCGGAGACCGGACAGCAGATCGCCGAGCGGCACCCGGGACTCGCGACCACCACCGACGTCCTCGACGAGGACGGCGCCGCCGAGGCACTCCTCGCCGCGGCCCGCGACGCGGAACTCCTCGCCCTCGGCTCGCGCGGCCACGGCCCGCTCGTCGGATTCCTGCTCGGCTCGGTCGGCCAGCAGGTCATCGCCCGCGCCGAGCGGCCCGTGGTGCTGGTCCGCTCGGACGACCGGCCGGCCGGAGAGGCGGCCGGGCGCGAGGTGGTCGTCGGCCAGGAGGGCGACCCGCTGGACAGCGCCGCCGCCCTCGAGTTCGCCTTCCGCACGGCCGCGGCCCGCGGCGCGGCCGTCCGGGCGGTGCGCGCCTGGAGCCTGCCGCCGGTGTTCGCGTACAGCCCCGCCTCGCTCGGACTCCTCGACGAGTCCGGCGGCATGGAACCGTACGAGAAGAAGGCGCTCGGCGAGGCCCTCGCACCGTGGCGCGAGCGGTTCCCCGACGTGCCCGTCACCGAGCACGTCGAGATCGGCAGCGCGGGGCAGGTGCTGCTCTCGGTGGCCCCGCGCGCTCAGCTCCTGGTCGTCGGGCGGCGCGCCCGCCGCACCGCCGTGGGCGCCCGGATCGGCTCGGTCGCCCACGCGGTGCTGCACCACGCGCCGTGCCCGGTGACCGTGGTGCCGGTGGTGCCGCACACCGGAGGGACGGGCCTCACGGTCCGGTGAGCGACACCGCCCCCACTGGGCAGGCCCGCACCGCCTCCTTCACCATCGGGTGCTCCTCGGCATGCTCGGCGCCGGGGAGCACTTCGCTGAAGCCGTCGTCGTCCTGCGTGAACACGTCCGGTGCCGTCAGCGCGCACATGCCCGCGCCCACGCAGCGTTCCTTGTCGACCTCGATCCGCACGGCGCTCACCACGCCACGGGCAGTTCGAGCATGCCCTGGATCGTGTCGCCCGGCTTGAACGGGATGTCCTCGGCCGGGGCCGCGAGCCGGAGCCCGGGCAGCCGCTCGAAGAGGGTGCGCAGCGCGATGTCCAGTTCGGCGCGGGCGAGGTTCTGGCCCAGGCACTGGTGGATGCCGAAGCCGAACGCGAGGTGGTGCCGCGCCGAGCGGTCCCAGTCGAGCGTCTCCGGCGCCGCGAACGCGGCCTCGTCCCGGTTGATGAGCGACGTCGAGAACACCACGCCCTCACCGGCCCGGATCGTCTCACCGGCCACCTCGATGTCCTCGAGCGCCACCCGCAGCAATCCGTCCGCGATCGACAGATACCGAAGCAGCTCCTCCACGACCACGGCCGTCGTCGTGGACCCGGAGCGCAGCGCGGCGAGCTGCTCGGGGTGGCGCAGCAGCGTGAACGTGCCGAGCGAGATCATGTTCGCCGTCGTCTCGTGCCCGGCGACGAGCAGGATCACCGCGAACGCGATCAGCTGGTCGCGGTCGGGCGGCCCGTCGCCGGACTCCCGGTGGATCAGCTCGTCCAGCAGTCCTTCGCCCGGCTCGCGCCGCTTGCTGTCGATCAACTCGCCCAGATACGCCTCGAGTTCGATCCGGGCCTGCTCCACGTCGGCCACCTCGGGCCCGCGCAGCAGTCGCCGGGAGCGCTCCTCGAAGAACTCGTGGTCGGCGTAGGGCACGCCGAGCAGTGCGCAGATCACCATCGAGGGCACCGGCAGCGCGAACGCCCCGACGAGCTCGGCCGGCGGCCCCTGCAGCTCCATCGCGTCGAGCAGCCGGTCCACGGTCCGCTGGATCTGCGGGCGCAGCGCGGCGATCCGCTTCAGCGAGAAGCTCGGGATCAGCATGCGTCGCTGGGTGTTGTGTTCGGGGTCGTCGACGCCGAGCAGCGCCACGCGCCGGGACCGCAACGCCGCGAGCCGCGCCGTCGTCGCCGGGAAGCCGGACCGGTCCCGGTTGCTGGACAGCCGGGGGTCGGCGAGAAGGTCACGGGCCAGAGCGTGTCCGGTGACGGCCCGGACCGTGCGGCCGTCGTAGAGGGTGACCCGGCCCAGCGGGGCCGCCTCGCGCAGCGGCGCGTAGGCGGTGGGCGGGTGGTAGGGGCAGCCTCGGTCCTGGGGGAAGGGGACCGGGGCCTCGAAGGCGGGGGCGGCCGGGGTGGGGTGGAGGTCCTGGCGGGCCGGTTCCGTCGTGGATTCCGTCATGGATGGGATCCCCTCGCAGTGCTGGTACGTGCGGGCGGAGCCGGTCGTTCCGGGCTCCACGACCATTGGATGCCTCAGGCATCTACCGGGTCCACCGCAAGACCGGCCAGATCCTGCGGACGGGGTATCTGGCCGGGGCCTTTCGCTCATGTTCGATCACGGCCGCGTTCCCTCAGCTCGGAGGGCTGGCGAGGCGGATCCCCGGCCGTGCGCGGCCCGTGCGGACGGCCGGAACCGTTCGACAGGGCGGCCGGAATCAAGCCGTCCATGCGGGGCACTCTTGCGTCCCCCGTGCCATGCCGTCATCCGAGTGGCGGTGATTCCCAGCTTTTGACACCTTATGAGGGGTCGCGAAAATGCGGCCTGTACGGCTGTTGCGGTGATGTGTCCCACCTCACCGCGCCGGAACGGGAGTGGCGTGCGGAGCACGGTTGGTTCGCTGTTAAACTTTGAACCAAGACCCCGACCGTTCTCCCCCGTACGGTCGGGGTCCTTTTTTGTCTCGTGACACATGTCCCATTGAGACATGTGTCCCATCGGGACGCGAGCGGGTTACGGTGGAGTCGCGGGGGTCCGCGAGAGCGACGAAGGAGTCGAGCCATGAAGGCACTTCAGTACCGGACCGTCGGGGCAGCACCCGAGGTCGTCACCGTTCCCGATCCGGAGCCGGGCCCGGGGCAGGTCCTTCTGAAGGTCACGGCCGCCGGCGTCTGCCACTCCGACATCGCGGTGATGAGCTGGCCCGCGGAGAACTTCCCGTACGAGCTGCCGCTGACCCTCGGCCACGAAGGCGTCGGCACCGTCGCCGGCCTGGGCGCGGGCGTGAGCGGCCTCGAGGAGGGTGACTCCGTCGCCGTCTACGGCCCCTGGGGCTGCGGCACCTGTGCCAACTGCGCGCACGGCAAGGAGAACTACTGCCTGCGCGCCGACGAGCTCGGCATCCGCCCGCCCGGTCTCGGCGCCCCCGGCTCCATGGCCGAATACATGATCGTCGACGACGCGCGGCACCTCGTGCCGATCAACGGCCTCGACCCGGTGGCCACCGTCCCGCTCACCGACGCGGGCCTCACCCCGTACCACGCCATCAAGCGCTCGCTGCCCAAGCTCGTGCCCGGTTCGACCGCCGTCGTCATCGGCACCGGCGGTCTCGGCCACGTCGCCATCCAGCTGCTCCGCGCCATGACCGCGGCCCGCGTCATCGCCCTCGACGTCTCCGAGGACAAGCTCGCCCTCGCCCGCACCGTCGGCGCGCACGAGGCGATCCTGTCGAACGCCGAGGCCGCCGGGAAGGTCAAGGAGCTGACCGGCGGACGCGGCGCCGAGGCCGTCTTCGACTTCGTCGGCGTGCAGCCCACCGTCGAGACCGCGGGCGCCGTCGCCGCCATCGAGGGCGACGTCACCATCGTCGGCATCGGCGGCGGCACGCTGCCGGTCGGCTTCGGCGTGACCAACTTCGAGGTCAGCGTCACCGCGCCGTACTGGGGCAGCCGCGGCGAGCTCATCGAGGTCCTCGATCTCGCGCGGGTCGGCGCCGTCTCCGTGCACACCGAGACGTACTCGCTCGACGACGCGCCCCTCGCCTACGAGCGGCTGCACGACGGCAAGATCAACGGGCGCGCGGTGATCCTGCCCAACGGCTGACACAAGCCGCGGGGGACAGACGGTTTTCGGCCACGCTTTTCGTGCAGCGCTCAACTGTCGGCGTGGAGGGGGCTGTTCCGGGTGACGGGTGATCAATAGCCTTGAAGGCGGATCGTCCGTCACCCACTCAGGGAGCTCCATGTCCACCGCGCAGGTCCCCGACATCCTCTCTCCGGAGTTCGCCGAGAACCCCTACCCCGCGTACCGCGCGATGCGTGAGTCCGCGCCCCTCTTCTGGCACGAGGCGACGCAGAGCTGGATCGTCTCGCGGTACACCGATGTCGAACGCGTCTTCAAGGACAAGAAAACGCAGTTCACCACCGACAACTACGACTGGCAGCTGGAGCCCGTCCACGGCAAGACGATCCTCCAGCTGAGCGGCAGGGAGCACGCGGTGCGCCGCGCCCTCGTCGCCCCGGCCTTCCGCGGCAGCGACCTGCAGGAGAAGTTCCTGCCGGTCATCGAGAGCAACTCCCGCGCGCTGATAGACACTTTCCGCGCCAACGGCTCCGCCGACATAGTCCACGACTACGCCACGCGCTTCCCGGTCAACGTCATCGCCGACATGCTCGGCCTCGACAAGGCCGACCACGCCCGCTTCCACGGCTGGTACACCGCCGTCATCGCCTTCCTGGGCAACCTGGCGGGCGACCAGGAGGTCGCGGCGGCGGGGGAGCGCACCCGGGTCGAGTTCGCCGAGTACATGATCCCGATCATCCAGGCACGCCGCGAGAACCTCGGCGAGGACCTGCTCTCCACGCTCTGCGCCGCCGAGGTCGACGGCGTACGGATGAGCGACGACGACATCAAGGCGTTCTGCAGCCTGCTGCTCGCCGCCGGTGGCGAGACCACGGACAAGGCCATCGCCAGCATCTTCGCCAACCTGCTGGTCAACCCCGAGCAGTTGGCCGCCGTACGCGAGGATCGTTCTCTCATCCCGCGGGCCTTCGCCGAGACACTGCGGTACACGCCGCCCGTCCACATGATCATGCGTCAGGCCGCGGTCGACGTGGAGGTGACCGGCGGGACGATCCCCGCCGGGGCCACCGTCACCTGCCTCATCGGCGCCGCCAACCGCGACGAGGACCGCTACAAGGATCCCGACCGCTTCGACCTCTTCCGCACCGACCTGACCTCCACGACGGCGTTCTCCGCCGCCGCCGACCACCTCGCCTTCGCCCTCGGCCGGCACTTCTGCGTCGGCGCGCTGCTGGCCAAGGCGGAAGTGGAGATCGGTGTGAACCAGCTGCTCGACGCCATGCCGGACGTCCGCCTCGCCGACGGCTTCGACCCCGCCGAGGAAGGCGTGTTCACCCGCGGACCGCAGTCGCTGCCCGTGGTGTTCACCCCGACGCGGGGCTGAGCGGTGCGACGGGCCGGTGCTAGGCTCGTAGCATGCTTCGTTTCTCGTGTCTGAGCTGGTGGCGCCTCACTTAGAGGCGGCCGCAGCCATGCACGAACAAGGGCCGTCCCCGGACGGCCCTTTCTTCTTCCCCCGGAAGTCCTGCCGTCCTGAGGGCGCGCACGACCACCGGGAGAGAACAATGACCATCACCGAGAACGTGAGCGGCGCCGAGCTGGAGAAGCTGATCCACGAGGAACCGGGCCGCTTCCGGGTCCTCACCGGCGACCGCCCCACCGGACGGCTCCATCTCGGCCACTACTTCGGCACCCTGCACAACCGCGTCAGACTCCAGGACCTCGGCGTCGAGACGTTCGTCCTCGTGGCCGACTACCAGGTCCTCACCGACCGCGACGTCGCCGAGAAACTCACCGAGCACGTCGAGGAACTGATCCTCGACCACCTCGCCATCGGCATCGACCCGGAGCGGTCCACGATCTTCGCGCACAGCGCCGTGCCCGCGCTCAACCAGCTGCTGCTGCCGTTCCTCAGCCTCGTCTCCGTCGCCGAACTCAACCGCAACCCCACGGTGAAGGACGAGATCGCGCACTCCCGGCAGGCGGCCGTCAGCGGCCTGATGTTCACCTACCCCGTGCACCAGGCCGCCGACATCTTGTTCTGCAGGGCGAACCTCGTGCCGGTCGGCCAGGACCAACTGCCCCACCTGGAGGTCACCCGCACCGTCGCCCGCCGCTTCAACGAGCGCTACGGCGCCGGGAATCCGGTCTTCCCGCTGCCCGAGGCGCTGCTGTCCACCGCGCCGCTGCTGCTCGGCACCGACGGCACGAAGATGAGCAAGAGCCGCGGCAACGCCATCGCCCTGTCCGCCGGCGCCGACGAGACGGCCCGGCTCGTCCGCGGCGCCAAGACCGATGCCGAGCGCCACATCACCTACGACCCGGCCACCCGCCCCGAGGTCTCCTCGCTCGTCCTGCTCGCCGCGCTCTGCGAGGGCGGCGACCCGCGGCAGGTGGCCGAGGAGATCGGTGACGGCGGCGCCGCCGCGCTCAAGCGGCGCGTCACCGAGGCGGTCAACGAATACCTCGCGCCCATCCGCGCCCGCCGCCAGGCCTACGCGCAGGACCGCCGACTGGTGAGGGACGTTCTGCGGGCGGGCAACGAGCGGGCCGACGCGATCGCCGAGGCGACCTTGAAGGACGTGCGCGCCGCCATGAACTCCGACTACTGAAGGACGCGGCTGTGCACCCGCGCGGCGGGTGCACAGCGATTCACCTCGCGACGCGATTCACTGCACGACCGGCGTGAAACCGACCGGCAGCGACGTGAGCCCCCGCATCCAGATCGACGGCCGCCACGTGAGCTGCGCCGGCTCCACCGACAGGACGATGTCCGGCAGCCGGTCCAGGAGCGTCTCCACGGCCGTGCGCGCGATCACGTCGGCCAGCAGGGGAGCCGGGTAGGGGCAGCGGTGCTCGCCGTTGCTGAACGACAGGTGCGCCGCGTTCTCCGCACCCACATGGGACTCCGGCCAGATCTGCGGATCCGTGTTCGCGGCCGCGAGCCCCAGGACCAGGCAGTCGCCCGCCCGGATCTGCCGGCCGCCCAGCTGCGTGTCGCGCACCGCCCAGCGGCCGATGAAGTTCTGCGTCGGCGTGTCGAGCCACAGCACCTCGTTCAGCGCCTCGCCGACACTGAGCCGCCCGCCCGACACGTTCAGGGCGAACCGCTCGTCCGTCAGCAGCAGACGCAGGGTGTTGCAGATCCAGTTCGCCGTCGGCTGCTGGGCCGCGGCGATCACCGAGATCAGGTCCTGCACGATCTCCTCGTCGGTCAGACCCGCCGGGTCCTGGATCATCCGGGAGGTGACGTCGGCGCCGGGCCGTTCCCGCTTCTCCTTGACCAGCTTCTGGATCCGCTCGCCGACCCGCACGTACGCGGCCACCGGGTCGTCGCCCTCGGCCGCGTCCAGCGAGATCTTGAGGTCGTCGACCAGGTCCTGGGTGTCCGTGCCCGAGTGGGGCATCCCGCACATCTGCACCGCCGCGATCATCGCCAGCGGGTGCGCGAACGCGTCCATCAGCTCGGCCTGACCGCTGCCCGCGAACCCGGAGATCAGCCGGTCGGCGATGAGCCCGCAGTCCCGGGCCAGCTCGAACTGGTCGACCTGCTCCAGAGCGTGCGTGATCACCCCCGCACGCCGCTGGTGCTCCGCGCCCTCCGTGAACAGCACCGAGGGCTGATAGCCGACGAACGGGAGCAGCGGCCAGTCCTCGGGGATGTGCTCCCACTGGTTCCAGCGGCGCGAGTCCCGCGCGAACAGCTCGTCGTGCGACGTCACATAGCTGACCTCGGAGTAGCCGAGGACCAGCCACGCGGGGATGTCCCCGTCGAGCAGCACCGGCGCGACCGGGCCGTGGTCACGGCGCAGCGAGCGGTACAGCTGCGAGGGCGTCTGCTGGTACTGCAGGCCGCTGAGCGGAACCGCACCCGCGTGCGCGGGGCAGCCGGCCGGGGCGCCGCTGGGCGATTGAGTCGGGGGGAGCGGGCTCTGCTCGGTCACGGGGTCGTCTCCTGGGCCATGGCCATTGAGTAGAGGTGGTCCACGAGGGTGATCAGCACGTCCTTGCCCGACGACCGGACGCGGGCGTCGCAGTCGACCATCGGCACGTGCTCCGGCAGCGCCAGGGCCTGCCGGATCTCGTCGAGGGAGTGGCGCACGGGCTCGTCGTCGAACCGGTTGACGGCCACCACGAACGGCGTGCCGTGGTGCTCCAGACGGTCGATGGCGTACCAGGAGTCGTCCATCCGCCGCGTGTCGACGAGGACGACCGCCCCCAGCGTCCCGGAGAACAGCCGGTCCCACAGGAACCAGAACCGCTCCTGGCCCGGCGCGCCGAACAAGTACAGCACCATGCGGTCGTTGAGGCTGATGCGGCCGAAGTCGAAGGCGACCGTGGTCGTGGTCTTCGCCGCCACGCCGGTCGAATCGTCGACGCCCACGCCGGCCTGCGTCATCACCTCTTCGGTGTTCAGCGGCCGGATCTCGCTGACGGACCGCACCAGCGTGGTCTTGCCGACCCCGAACCCGCCGACGACGACGATCTTCAGGCCGGTGTCCGCGAGGGCGCCCAGTGGCGTGCGTGCGGGCAGCTCAGAGGTTGCGGAGCCCATGGAGCACCTCCTTGAGAAGGTCAGAATCGGGGAGTTCCGCGACGGCCGCGGCCGTGCGCGGATGACGTGCGGTGATCTTGCCGCCGGCCAGCAGGTCACCGAGCAGGATCCGCACGACGGTGATCGGCAGCTTCAGCTCGGCGGAGATCTCCACGAGAGCCGCCGGCTGCCGGCACAGTTCGAGGATCCGTACGTGCTCGGACTGCATCCCCGCGACCGGCTCGCACTCGCTGACCACCAGAGTCACCAGGTCGAACGAGGTGTCGTCGGTGCGGCTGCGGCCGCCGGTGACGGTGTAGAGCCGGTCCGGGTCGCCGGTGTCCACCGGCCGGCGCGTCACGAGGCGCCGCCCCCGGCGGGCGACTGCCGCGGTGCGGCTCGCAGGTGCTCCCCGATCTGCTCCACCAGCTCCGTCATCTGGTGGCCGACCACACCCGGATCGGCGTCCTCGTCCGCGACGACCGCGAGGTGTGCGCCCTCGCCCGCGTCCACGATGAAGAGCAGCCCGCCGTGGAAGTCGGTCATGGAATGCCGTACGCCGCCGGACCCGTCGCCGAACTCCACCGACGCGCCCTGCGCGAGGGCCTGGATGCCGGAGCAGATCGCCGCGAGCTGGTCGGCCTGGTCGAGCGTCAGATGCTCGCTCCAGCACAACTTCAGCCCGTCCCGGGACAGGACGAGGGCGTGCCGCGTGCCGGGGGTGCGCTCCAGCAGGCTCTCCAGGAGCCAGGTCAGGCTGGTGTCAGTGGTCTGCATGGTGGGGTCGGGCGGGGGTTGGTCCGGCGTTGCCGGTCACCGCCCGTGCCTCCAATCTCACGGTGTTGAGCGGGGGTCGGGGATCCTCGGGAAATGCCACGGCCTACTCGGGCCGGTCGCCGTCCTTGGCCTTGCGGCCGCGGTGGAAGGCACCGAAGCGGGCGCCCGCGTCCCGGCCGGGCTGCGCGGGCCGGGGAGCGGCGGCCGGTCGTTCGCGGAGCTGTTCGGCGGCGGCCATCGTGCGGCCCGGCGGGCGTACCGGCAGCCCGTTCGGCGTGGCCGCGGACGACGGTGCGGGCTGGGGCAGCCCGGGCTCCGTGGGCTCGGTGGGTTCGGCGCGCTCGTGCGTCTCCACCGGGTCCGGAGCCGGCGCCGGAGTCGGGTCCGGGCGCGGTGCGGGCACCGGCAGGGGCTGCACGATGTCCCGCTGCTGGGCGAGGAGCTGGGGCGGCAGCAGGACCACGACGCCGGTGCCGCCGCGCGAGGACGGGCGGAAGTTCACGTCGACGCGGTACTTCGCGGCGAGCCGGCCGACGACGGCGAGCCCGAGCCGGGTGCCCTGCAGCGAGGCCAGGTCGGTGACCTGCCCCGACACCGCCTGCTCCGCGCGGCGCATGGCCGCGGAGGCCATCTTCAGGCCGCTGTCCTCGATGGTGACGACGAGCCCGGCGGAGCGCTCCTCCACGTAGACGTGCACCTCGTCGATGGGCGGGGAGAAGTTCGCCGCGTTGTCCATCAGCTCGGCCAGCAGGTGCATCACGCCCTCGGCCGCGAACCCGGCGATCGCCGCGTCCGTGGCGCAGTGCAGCCGCACCCGCTGGTAGGCGGCGATGCGGCCGACGGCGCCGCGCAGCACGCTCTCCATCACGATCGGCTTGTTCCAGGCGCGGCTGGAACGGCCGCCCATCAGGAGCGCGAGGCGGTCGGTCATCAGGCCGAGCTGGGACGTCGAGTGGTCCAGGCGCAGGAGGTCGCCGAAGACCTCCTCGCCGTGCCGCTCCTGCATGCCGCGCAGATCGGCCAGCATGCTCACGGACTTCGCCTGTACCCGGCTGAGCGCCTTGGCCGAGGCTGCCTGGGCGGCGGCCGCCCGTCGCTCGCTCAGCGCGAGTTCGCGCAGGAATCCTTCGGCCGGAACCCTCAACAAGGGGTTCTCCGGCCAGTCCAGTTCGGCGAGGACGGTCTCGGCCGACGAGCCGTCCCGCAGCCGGGCCACCGCGGCGGGGAACGTCTCGGCCCTGAGACGCTCCAACTCCCGGCCGCCGCGCTCCAGTTCACCGCGGGCCGCGTCGCGCTCCGCCGCGGCGTGCGCGGCCTCCCGTACCGAGGCCTCGACGGTCGCCGTGAACTCTTCCAGGATGCGGCGCAGCAGGGGGTCGGACGGTGCCGTCGACGGACCCGCGCTCGCCGTCTCGCGCAGCTGGCGCACGACGCCGGGCAGCGTCACGTTCACCAGCTGCGCCGCCTCGGCCGACTGCTGCGTCAACCGGCCCTGGGCCTGGGCCAGTTCCTGCCGGGCACGGAGGGTGTTGCGCCGGGCACGGCCGACCATGACGGTGCCCGTCACGACGGCGACGGCCAGGCACGCCCACGCGGTCACGGCCGTCCACACAGCCCAGGTGCGGGTGCCTGACGGGGCGAGGGCCGCCGCGGCGCCGGCGGCGGCGGCCGCCACCACGAGCACGGCGAGCGCGGCGCCGAGCGAGGAGCGCCCGCTTCTGGCCATCGCGTGCGGGCTGGGGGGTGCAGGCACTGACATTCCGCGGGTCCCTCGGTCCTTGAGTGCGGGAAGCGACGAGCCGACCGGTCGTGTCGGCCGCGGATCCGGGCAGCGGGCGTCGAAGGGGACGCCGATCTTCCGGACCGCTACGAGCGTCATGCTAGTCATGCCGAGCGGCCGGAAGGCCGGATAAGGCGGTCAGTACGCCCCACCGGCAACTTCGTCGTGAACTCGCCGTCACCTGGCCGGATCGTGCTAGAGCAGGAACGATCCGCCGCAGCCAGGGAAATACGGAGCTCCAGGGCGCCGCACAAGGGGCCCGAAGGTCCGATCGACGCGCCGGATCGCCGTCCTCAGCCGCCTTGGCTCGCGCACGAACGAATGTTTTCAGCCATCGTCAGTCGGCTTCCGCGACGTGCCAGTGGCCGACTTCCTCGTACCGGGAGTCGTAGATCGCCGAACCGTCACCGGGTGTCAGCGCGAAGTGATGGAGATTCCCGCCCCAGTACCGCAGGATCCGGCCCAGTTCCTGGGCCGCGTCGCCGTCGAATGCCGTGTCGCCCATGTCGACCTCAAGAAGGAACTTCATGCCTTCCACTGTTTCATTGAAGTCCTGCTTGAGACTTTTGCCGGATCGGCCGCCGCCGTGGAGAACTCCCGAAAGAAAGTCGGTATGAGCCGTGCATGCTCCGGCGAATCCCGGGCACCAGCAGAGAGAGCAGCTCAAGCAGCCCACCCCCCCCGGGCGCTCGAGCCTGTGGCCCCGCCGCCTCCTCTCCCCCCCCTTGTGAGGCGTCGGGGCCTTCTCATGTCCCGCGGTGTACACCCTGCCGGCCTCAGCCCTGGTGATGGTGCGGCTGCTGTGCCGCGCCCCCCTGCGGCGCGGCGGGCTGTGCGAGCATCGCCTCGGCGTGCTCCTTCGGCACCTGGTGCTCGACGCCGCAGAACGTGCACTGCGTACGGAACTTCGTCGAGATCGGGAACAGCGGGATGAAGAACAGCGTGAACTTCGTGACGTACTTGCGCAGCGTGTGAGCCGTGGGGTTCCCGCAGTTGCCGCAGACGAACGTGAGTATCGCCAGTTGGAAGGCGTAGCCCCGTGTGCCGAAGATGATCATTCCTGGTCCCTCCCGGTCCATGGCCACCGCCGTGCGTCCGGGGCCAGGGCGTCATCGTAGGCAGCGCCCATACCACCCTCACAAGCTCCGGTGTGCCGCCTGGCGGCAAGGGGCGGGAAACCTGCGTCGCTTTGCGCACGCGCGCCGTCACGGAACGTACGGATTCGGCCGTGCGGCCGGGCCGAGTCGGCAATCCGCCGGCCGTGATGCAAGGATTGCGGCATGGCAATCAAGACCTACTTCGACATCACGATCAACGACGAGCCCGCCGGGCGGATCACGTTCAACCTCTTCGAGGACGTCGTCCCGAAGACCGCGGAGAACTTCCGCGCGCTGTGCACGGGCGAGCAGGGCTTCGGCTACGCCGGCTCGTCCTTCCACCGCGTCATCCCGCAGTTCATGCTGCAGGGCGGCGACTTCACCGCCGGCAACGGCACGGGTGGCAAGAGCATCTACGGCGAGAAGTTCGCCGACGAGAACTTCCAGCTCAAGCACACCAAGCCGGGCCTGCTCTCGATGGCCAACGCCGGCCCGAACACCAACGGCTCGCAGTTCTTCATCACGACCATCGTCACCGACTGGCTCGACGGCAAGCACGTCGTCTTCGGCGAGGTC
Organism: Streptomyces sp. NPDC050264; assembly: GCF_040655895.1. Classification (NCBI taxonomy): domain Bacteria; kingdom Bacillati; phylum Actinomycetota; class Actinomycetes; order Kitasatosporales; family Streptomycetaceae; genus Streptomyces; species Streptomyces sp. NPDC050264. The sequence continues at coordinate 52,603 of NZ_JBFAKV010000018.1, read as the reverse complement.
GCGGACGAGTCGAGCCTGGAGCTCGTGAAGAAGATCGAGTCCCTCGGCTCTCGCAGCGGTGCCACCTCGGCCAAGATCACGATCGCCGAGTCCGGCCAGCTCTGACCGACTCCGCACGTAGCCGGGGCCCCCGCCACAGAGGCGGGGGCCCCGGCTTTTGTCGTCACCTTGCGCGGTTCGGCCGGACAGTAACAGGACAGTAAGAAGCGAACCCCAACTCCCGAGCAGGGGCCCCGGGTTAGGGTCTCGGGCACCGGAGCGATGATCCAACTCGCCGTTCCCCCGACCCACCCCGACCCGGGAGGCCTTCGTGCGTCTGCGCACCCTGCCCACGCTGCTGTTGTCCGCCGCCCTCACAGCGGGAGCCCTGGCCGCCACCGCGGTACCGGCGACCGCCTCGACCACCGCGGCAGCCTCCTTCGAGGACCGGCTGCGCGCGATACCCGGCGTCACCGTCACCGGTGTCACGGACAAGGAAGGCTTTCCGCTCTACTCCCTGTCGATCACCCAGCCGATCGACCACGACAGTCCCCGGACCGGCACCTTCCAGCAGCGGTTCACGCTCTGGCACAAGTCGGCGGCGAAGCCGGTCGTCGTCTACACCGGCGGCTACGGCCTGTCCTCGGCCACCCGCGAACCCACCACGATCCTCGACGCCAACCAGCTCAGCGTCGAGCACCGCTTCTTCGGCCCGTCCGTGCCGGCCGGCGCCACTGCGTGGAAGAAGATGACCGTCCAGCAGGAGGCCGCCGACGAGCACGCCATCGTGCGCGCCGTCAGACCGCTGTACGAGAAGTCCTCGAAGTGGCTCGCCACCGGTGGCAGCAAGGGCGGCATGACCGCCACCTACCACTACCGTTTCTACCCGCGGGACTACGACGGCGTCATCGCCTACGTCGCCCCGAACGACGCGAACAACAAGGACGACAGCACGTACGACCGCTTCTTCAAAACGGTCGGTACGAAGGAGTGCCGCGACGCGCTCGACGCCGTCCAGCGCGAGATGCTCGTACGGCGTGACGCGCTCCTGCCGAAGTTCGAGAAGACCGCGAAGGACGCCGGTTACACCTTCACGAACACGCTCGGCACCACCGACCGCGCCTACGAGTTCGCCGTCCTCGACCAGGTGTGGAACTTCTGGCAGTCCGGCTCGGTCGACAACTGCCCGACCGTGCCCGACGCGAAGACCGTCTCCGACGACGCGCTGTACCAGTGGTCGCTCGACCACGGCCTGTCCATCTACGAGGACTCCACGCTCGGCGCCAACGGATCGGGCCCCTACTACCGGCAGGCCGCGGCCCAACTCGGCTGGGCCGACCTGGGGTTCAAGAACCTCAAGGGCGTACGCCACTACCCGGACATCTACCAGCCGAACTCGGTGCTCCCCGCAGAGATGCGCACCGGCTACGACGGCGCCGTCGTCAAGGGCGTCGACAAGTGGGTGCGGACGGAGTCGACCCGCATGCTGTTCGTGTACGGGCAGAACGACCCGTGGAGCGCCGAGCAGTTCACCCCCGGCAAGCGCGACTCGTACAAGTACATCGTGCCCGCCTCCAACCACAACGCCCGGATCTCCGCGCTCCCGGCCGACGAGCGGTCCGCGGCCACCGCGACCATCGAGCGGTGGGCCGGGCAGTAGCCACCCGGCCCCGCCCTACTTGCGCTGCCCCACCGGCACGTCCAGCGGCCTGGCCAGACCCGTGATGCCCTCGTCCAGTCGCTGCAGGTGACGCAGGACGCGGAACGTGACGGTGTTCGCGGCCGGGACGCCCAGACCGTCGGTCTCCAGCATCGCCGCGATGCTCGCCCCCGACTCGACGCTGCCCGTCGTGTCCGTCTCGTTCACGTGCGCGACGAGCACGTCGATGTTGTGGGCGATGCGGCGCGCGGCCCGGCCCAGGCGCGGATCGGCGCCCACCCGCTTGCTGTACGGCACGAGTTCGGCGGTCGCCGCCAGCGACCGTGCGTGGTAGGCCGACGTCTCCAGGAGCGCCACCAGATAGCGGGCGGTCTGGCGCCGCTCGCGCAGCGGCGTGATCGGATGGGTCAGCGGCTGGCTGGACGCCCGGAGATCGTCGAGCGCGGTGTCCAGCTCCCGCGCCTTGTCCAGGAGGTCCATGGCCGGGCCGCCGCTGAGCTGCTCCACCGCGCCCGCCACGACCTCCCCGAGCCGCTCCAGAACGGTGCCGAGCAGTTCGTCGGTGCGGTGGTCGGTCCGCACCGGCAGCACCAGGACCGCCGCGAAGATGCCGCACGCCGCGCCCAGGGCCGTCTCCTCGATGCGCAGCACGAGCACGTCGACGCTGTAGGTGTTCAGGAGTGTGTACAGCAGGCCCAGCATCGCCGTCACGAAGAACGACATCAGCGCGTAGGACAGGGGAGCGGTGAAGAACATCGCGAACACGCACAGCAGGACGAGGACGAACGCGAGCCAGGTGTGGTTGCCCACCGCCCCGGCCAGCGCCACACCGGCGACGACGCCGAGCACCGTGCCAAGGAGCCGCCGGTAGCCCTTCACGACGATCTCGCCCGTGGACGCCGTGTTCAGGAAGACGACCCAGCAGGTCAGCACCGCCCAGTACCAGCGCTGGCTGGACAGGAATTCGCCGCCGACGATGGCGAGCGCCGACCCGACGGCGACCTGGAACGCCGCGCGTGTCGTGGGCCGCCGCAGTCCGCCGGGCTCCGCTGCCTCCGCCTCGGCCGGCGCCTCCTTCTCCGCCGTTATGGACACGTCCTCCGCGTCGAACTCCTCGCGCGAACGCGTCGTGGCGGGGGAGTCGTCGGACTCGTCCTGCGGCCCGTCGAGCGCGAGCCTGAGACCCATGACGGCGCGGGCCGCCTCACCGATACCGCGGAACACATCCTGCGCGGCGAGCGTGGCGCCCGGCGGGATGGCCTCCTCGTCGCGGTAGCCGAGCAGCCGGTTGCGCACGTGGGCGACGGCCGTGCCCCGGTTGGCGTCGGCGGGGCGCGACACCATCAGGTGCAGGGCGCCCAGGTCGCGGCGGAGCGTGGCCGTCGCCTCGTCCTCACGGGGCAGCAGCGCGCCGGCCGCGGGCACCGGCGCGCCGGGCAGGTGCAGCGTCAGCGTGTCGGCGCGCTCGGCGCTGCGGGCGTTCAGGAGCAGCATGCCCAGGCGCTCGGCGGCGACCTCGGCGTCCGCGACACGGCGCTGGATCAGCGCGGCCGTGGCCTCGTCCCGGGCGCCGTCCTCGAGGCGGGCCTGGATCATCAGCGCCGTCTCGTGCAGCCGCGCCGTGTCCCGGCGCAGGTCGCCGAGGACGTCGTCGAGCTCTTCGGGGGGAGCGTCGAGGAGTCGGGTCTGGGCGGTCACCAGCTGGGCGAGCCGCGCCCGGAACGCCTCGCGCAACCGCCCGAGCACCCGCTGCGGCGTCTCCGGTACGAACAGGAAACGGGCCGCCGCGCTGCACGCGAAGGCGATTGCCAACGTACCGAACAGACGCGGTAGTTGGTCGACCGTCGCGTTCACGAACAGGGACACGAAGTAGATCTGGAAACCGATGAGTCCGAGCGCCGTTCCCCGGTCGCCGAATCTGCGACAGTAGACCGCGCCGAAGATCAGCGCGATGAAGAACAGGTCGCCGGCGATCACCCGGCTGTGCAGCAGGGCGCCGAGCGACATCGCCGTGAGCGCCACCGGCAGGCTGAACGCGAGGGTGATCGCCTGTCCGCGCACGGTCTTCTCGCGGATCGCGAACGTGCCGACCATCGCGGCCATCGCACCCGCGACCATGTACGTGACAGGGGTCCCGAGCAGGCCGAGCACGGCGAGGGCCAGGCCGATCGCGGTGATGGTCCGCAGCCCGGCCATCAGCCGCAGCAGTCCCGGGTCGGACGCCACGAAGCGGTCCCACGTCCGGGTCGGGGTCGGCCGTCGTGCCACCTGGGTCACCTGCGTCGCTCCAAGATCGATCCGTCGTTCGTGCCCCCGAGCATACGAGGATGCGAACAAAGCCTTGACGTGAGCATGGCCTAGTCCTTTACTGCTCCTGCCGTGGTTCATATTGATACGCGGTGTTCACAGACCTGAATTGCGGCTCTCTCGCGTCGAATTGCCCCCACAGGATGTGAGGCACGCATGTCGATGAAGCGACGCGTCTACTTAACGATGGCGGCGACCGGGGCGCTGCTCTTGGCGGCCCCCTGCGCACGCGGAGGTCGAGCCCGGCGGCTGGACCTCCGACTCCCCGTCGTCGGCCCGGGCATCGACACCGTGGGCCTGACCACGCTGCCCGAGGAGCGCCACGCGCGGTACCGCATCCGGGCGTTCCGCCAGGGGCCGGGCTCCGACGTGGTCCACCGCACGACCGGAGCAGGCTGACCGCACTCCGAACGATTCCCACCCGCACCCGAGAGAAGGCCCCCACATGCGCAGACGCCACTTCCTCGCAGGCGGCGCCGCCCTCACGGCGACGACCGCGCTCGCCCCCCTCGCCCACGCCGCGCCACGCCCCGCGGCGCTGCCGCCCCGCGCCGGGATCGTCGCGGTCCTGCGCCGCGTCGCCGACCACTGGATCGGCGCCCACACCGACCCCGGCGACAACCTCTGGGCCAACGCCACCTTCTTCAGCGGCCTGCTCACCCTGCACCGTCTGACCGGGGACGCCCGCTATCTGACGTACGCGCGGAACTGGGCGGAGCGGCACGACTACGCCCTCAACGGCGGCGCCACCACCCGCCACGCGGACAACCAGTGCGCGGCCCAGGCCTACCTCGACCTGTACGCGGCCGAACCCGAGGAGGCCAAACTCGCCGCCCTCGAAGCCAACCTGCACCGCATGACCTTCACCGACCAGCCCGACAAGAACGACGACTGGTGGTGGGACGACGCCCTGCACATGGCGATGCCGCCGTTCGCCCGCCTCGGCGTTCTGCGCGGCGACCCCGCGTACGCGCAGAAGCTGCACCGCCTCTACACCCACACCAAGCACACCGAGGGCGGGCCCGGCCTCTACGACGACACGACCGGCCTGTGGTACCGCGACAAGCGCTTCCTGCCCGGCGGCATCACCGCCCCCTCGGGCAAGCCGGTCCTGTGGTCGCGCGGCAACGGCTGGGTCGCGGGCGGCCACGTCAAAACCCTCAAGACGCTGGCGAGCTCGCACCCCGACGTCCCCGAGTACCGCGCCACGCTCACGCGTCTGATCAAGGCGGTCGCCGCCGTCCAGCGCTCCGACGGCTTCTGGAACGTGAACCTCGCCGACCCCACGCACCTCCCCGGTCCCGAGACGAGCGGCACGAGCTTCTTCCTCTACGGCACCGCGTACGCGATCCGCGCCGGACTCGTCGGCCGGGCCGCGCTGCTGCCCGTCGCGGCGCGTGCCTGGAACGGGCTCGTCAGCACGGCCGTGCACCCCGACGGGTTCCTCGGCTACGTCCAGAAGGTCGGGGACCGGCCCGAGTCCAGCCAGCCGGTCACGTACGACAGCACGGCGGACTTCGGCGTGGGCGGTTTCCTCCTGGCCGGCACGGAGCTCGCCGCGCTGGCCGGGTGACGCAACGGACAGAGGGACGGGGCCGGGGCCGGCCGGTCACCGGCCGTCCGCCGCTTGCAGCACGGCCGCCACGAGCGGGCCCGACGACTCCCCGCCCCGGCCGCCGCGCAGCATCACGGCGGCCGCGGCGAGGTCACCGTGCCAGGCCGCGAACCAGCCGTTGGGTTCCTTCTGCCCGGTGACCTCCGCCGAACCGGTCTTCGCCCCGATGTCCCCGCTCAGCCCGGCCATGGGACCCGCCGCGGACCCCGACGTCGCCGTCGTGTGCAGCAGATCCCGCAACTGTGCGTGCGCGGCGGCGTCCAAGGTCCGCCGTGCCGAGGCGAGCGTGCGGTGGTCGACGGACGGCGCGACGAGATACGGCTGACCGAACCGCCCGGTCCGGGCCGTCGAGACGACCGACGCCATGGTCAGCGGGTTCATCCGGACCCCGCCCTGACCGATCAGCGAGGCCGCCTTCGACGCGGCGTGCTCGACCGGTACCGCCCCGTCGAACGCCGCGACGCCGACCGACCAGTGCGCGCCGATTCCGAAGACGTCCCGGGCCTGCCGTGACAGGTCCTCGTCGGCCAGTTTGCCCGCCTGTGTGATGAAGGCGGTGTTGCAGGACGCCGCGAAATCGGCGCGGAAGGTGCCACCGGGGATGTCGAAGTCGTCGACGTTGTGGAACTGCCAGCCGCCGTACGAGGCGGTCTTCGGGCACGGGTGCGGCTTGTCCGGATCGGCCAGTTTCTTCTCCAGGAGCAGCGACCCGGTGATCATCTTCATCGTCGAACCAGGTGCGAGCCGTCCCTCCAAGGCCGTGTTCGGGCCCTCCGTGCGGGAGTTGGCGACCGCGAGGATCTCCCCGGTCGACGGCTTGAGCACCACGATCGAGGCGTCGGTGCGCCGGGCGACCTCCCGCTCGGCCGCCTTCTGCACCCGCGCGTCGAGCGTGGTCCGCAGCCGCCCGGGGGCACCCTCCGGCACGGTCAGCAAGGCGGTGCCGTTCGGCGGCTCCGCGTCCGTACCGGCCGCGGCCCGAGGCACGAGGCGCAGTTCGACGCCCGGCCTGCCGCCCGCCGTCTTCCCGTACGTCCGCCGCAGCCCGTCCACGACAGGGCCGAGCGAGGGGAGCGCCCGCGTGTCCAGCGCCTGCCCGGACCGGTCGACGGCGAGGACCGGCGCGGCTCCGGCCGGCCGCGCCACCAGCCGCTTGCCCTGCCCGAGCCCCGGATGCAGCACCCGGGGCTCCCAGCGCACGACGGGCTTCCCGTCCCCGGCCCGGCGCACCACCGTGAGCGCGGTGCCGTACGTCAGAGGCGCGCGGGCACCTTCGTAGGCGAACTCGGCCCGCACCGAGAACGGCACCCGCGCACCGGCCCGCGCGCCGGGCCGCAGCTCCCGCGCCGCGAGGTGGGCGCGCTCCTTGTAGTCGCGCAGCGCCGCACCGGCCGCCCGCGCGTCGTCCGTGCGGTCCGCGGCCGCGCCGGTGTCGCCGTCCGCCCACGCGCCGAGGAACCCGTCCGCCGCCGAGCGGACCTCGGACGCCGACAGCGGTCCGGTCCGCGGGGCCTCCTCGCCGCCGAACGCGGACCAGGCGCCGATGCCCGCACCCGCGAGCCCGAGCGCGGCCGCGCCCGCGATCCAGAGATGCCGTCTCCTGCGCTCGCCGCTCACGGGGTCTCCGCCCTGCCGCTGGTTCGTCCCGACGCCTCACAGTAGGGCGGGCGACGGTCCCGCTCCCTGTCGGAGTGCGCCGTTCAGGGGCCGCCGTCGTCCTGGTGGCAGCCCCGTACGGACGCCTTCCGGGGGATGCCCCCACCCGCCACGGCGGGTCTGCCGGATGGTGCGGCCCGCCCCCTCCAGGCCAGGCTCGGACCATGCACGATCACGAGATCGCCGCACCCGGCGGGCCCTCCCGTCGCTCCGTACTCGCCGTGGGATCCGCCCTGTTGGCGCTCGCCGTGACACCCGCCGCGGCCGCCCCTCGGACCTCCCCGGCGGACCGCGTACGGCCGCGGCTGCCCGCGCCGACCGGCCCCTGCCCCGTCGGCACGACGGCGCTGCACCTGGTGGACCGGTCCCGTCGCGACCCCTGGACGGCAGGGCCCGTACGGGAGTTGATGGTGGACGTGCGCTACCCGGCCCGCTCCGTGACCGGGTACCGCCGCGCTCCTCAGATGACGGCGCGGGAAGCGGCGGCCTTCGACGGGCTCAACAACTTCGAGGGGCTGGCTGTCCGCCGGCCGGGTCGACTGGTCCGCGCCCCGCACCTCCGCGCCGCTGGACCGCAGCGCGCCGCATCCTGTGGTGCTGTACTCGCCCGGCGTCCTGGACCCGCGCACTCTCGGCACGACCCTGACCGACGAACTCGCCTCGTGGGGTGACGTGGTGATCGCGATCGACCACCCCTACGACGTCCCGGCCGTCGAGTTCCCGGACGGACGTGTGGCCACGAGCCGGCTGCCGCAGGAGTTCGCCGCGGCACAGCGGGAAGGGCCCGCGGCGGTGACCGCGCTCCTGAAGAAGACCTCCGCGGTCCGCTTCGACGACCTCCGCTTCGTCCTCGACACCGTGACGCGGGACTTCGACGACGGGCGCCTGAGCCGGGCGCCGATCGGCGCGTTCGGCCAGTCCGCCGGCGGTTTCGCCGCCGTCCAGGCGCTCCACGACGACCGGCGGCTCGCCGCCGCGGCCAATCTCGACGGTGTCCTCGCGTACGTCCAGGACGACCACGACGAGGGACGGCTCTCCACCGTGGCGGCCGAGAGCACGGACCGGCCGGTGCTGCTGATGGGCGGCGACGGCAACGACCACACCACCGTGCCCTCCTGGCGTGAACTGTGGCGGCACAGCACCGGGTGGCACCGCGATCTGACCCTCCGGGGCACGCGACGTACACGGACGCGGCGACGCTGCTCCCGCAGATCGCCGGCCCCCTTGGCCTGCCCGACGGGACGCTGACCGGCTGGGTCGGCACGGTGCCCACGGCCCGCAGTGCCCACGGCCCGCGGTGTCCACGGCCTGCGCGGTCGCGGCGCAACGGGCGTACCTGACCGCCTTCTTCGACCGCTGTCTCCGAGGCCGCGACGGCGGTCTCCTCGACGGCCCCTCGACGCGTTTCCCCGAGGTCGACTTCGTCCAGGGACCGTCTTCGTAGAGAGGCTGCCGGGGCCGTCAGCCCAGACCGAGCGCGTCGAGCGTGAGGTCCGCCATCGCCGACTCACCCAGCGCGTTCGGGTGCACCGGCACGAAGTTCGTGCCGAACAGCGCCGGCTCCACCCAGCGCACCCCGCTCGCCTGGCACGCGTCGTGCCCCTCGGACGCCCGGGACAGATCGACGTACGTCGCCCCGGTCTCCGCCGCGGCCCGCTGCACCGCGCGGTTGAGGTGGGTCTGGATGTCGCGCACGTACGGTACGTCGCCGGACGCGATCGGCATCTTCACGAAGCAGCCCGTCTGCGCCGTGGCCGGCATGATCCACGGGTAGCCGAGGATCGCGACGCGGGCCTGCGGCGCCTTGTCCCTGGTCGCCTGCAGCGCCGCCTTCACCGCCGGGTAGGTCTTGGTGTCGATGTCGTCGGCGAACTTGTCCCCGTAGAGGGACGTACACGGATGCCCCTGGCCGGCCGAGGCGATCCCGGCCGTCGCGCAGGCCAGGATCGTGTTGATGAACGTGCTGTTGTCATTGCCGCCGATGGTCATGGTCACGAGGCCGGTGTCCGTGCCGAGCGCGTCCAGCTGCGGGGCGACGCCGGGGTACTGCGACCCGGCGAAGTCCTTCGTCTGGGCTCCGCCGCAGGTCACGTCCTTCAGAGCGGCGCCGGTGCGCTTGGCCAGGACGTGCGGGTAGTTGGCGGTCGAGCGGGCACACAGCAGGCTCGCGGTCGGATCGAGGGGGAGCACACCCGAGGCGGCGCTGTAGCTGTCGCCCAGCGCGACATAGGGGAGGGGCTGTGGCGCGGCCTGCGCCGGGACGGTGAGCCCGAAAACCGCCGCACCCGTCGCCACGGCCACTGCCGCGAGCCGCTTCTTGAACGCGTGAATCACCATCTGTTGCTCCTTCGAAACCTTCTCGGCGCATGGCCAAGTTCCGGATGAGACAGGGGAGTTCAGCGCTGTCAGTTGAAGCTACCGACGAGTTCGAATACGCGTCAATAGGTGTGCACGGGGTCGTGACCTGGGGAGTGCGGGCCGCGTGTGTTCACCCTCGGTGGGCCGCTCCGGGAGGACCCCGCCCCTCAGCTCGCCTGCTGGGCGTCCTGCGCGTGGCCGAAGTCGAGGACGTCCTCCGCGGTGCGCTCGGTGTGCTGCGCCGCTTCGCGTACGTCGGCGAGGACGTCGCCGTGCTCGTCGACGAGACGGTCGTAGATGGGCGCCGGGGCGGTGGACGGTGCGGGCACGGTACGGGGCTCCTGCTCTTCGCGGCACGGGTGCCGCCTGGGGTTCGGGACAAAGGGGGACCCTACGCGGCGGCATCCGGCCGGGGTGAGCCGGGGGTCGGCGTCTATGTAACTACTAGTATGTACGGGCGCTGTCCGCCGCTCGGCCGTCATGGCGGAGCCGTCGTAGGAGTACGCCCATGCCTCTGGTCAGGATCGATGCCCTGAACGCCGACAGCGATCGGCTCCACGCGCTGGGGCGCGCCGTGCACGACGCGCTCGCCGAGACCATCGGTTCCCCGCCGGACGACCTGTTCCAGGTGCTCGCCGGCCATGACGGCGACCGCACCGTCCTGCGCTACGGCCAGTACCTCGGCGTGCGGCGCGACGGCGACGTCGTGTTCATCGGGATCACCCTGCGCGCGGGCCGCTCGCCGCGGACGAAGCGGGCGCTGTACCGGCGGATCGCCGAACTCGCCCAGGAGTACGCGGGCACGGAGCCACGCAACGTGCTCGTCACCCTCACCGAGAACGCGTCGATCGACTGGTCGTTCGGTCACGGGCTGGCGCAGTACCAGCTCTCGGATCCGGTCGACGACGAGCCGGAAAACTCGTAACAACTCCGGGTCGCCGGGCCCGCCCGAGCAGGGCCCCTGGCTGGAACCGGCGGCGCTCTGCCGGGCCCGGCGACCCGCGCCGCCCGCGCCACCGTCGGCCCGGTGGTGAAGGAGCCAGGCGGCATGACGAAGGAGGGGGCTCCTCGGGAGAGCTTCCCCTACCGGGGCGGGCGACTCGACATGGAGGTGTGGTCCGCACACGCACCGGAGTGGCGGGCGGGCAGGCAGACACCCTGAGGGCCCCCGCACCCGGAGCCGCTTCGGGCCAAGTGTGTACAACCCCCGGACACGAATCCGCGTTCCCGCTACATAAGAGAGAAGGTGGAAGCGGGGCCCCGCGATGGACAGGGGAGGGCCGTCACATGGTCACACTCAGTGTCACGTTGATACTCGGACTGATCGCCTTCTTGCTGCTGCGCCGAGCGCCCGCCGCGAGAAAGCGGGGCGACACGGCGGTCGTCATGGCGATCATGCTGGTGCTCGGTGTGCTCATCGCTCCCACATCGTTCGGGCAGGCGATCACCAACGGGGTCAATCAGTTCGCGACCACCCTCTCCGGCTGGGGCACGTGATCTCCAGGAGCGGCCCGTGCCAGACTCGGGAGCATGAAGATCAGAGACGCCCGGGACGGTGACTGGGAACGGATCTGGCCGTTCTGGCAGCGGATCGTCCGGGCCGGCGAGACGTACACCTGGGACCCGGACACCGCCGAGCCCGAGGCCCGTGCGCTGTGGACGGGCCCGGGCCGACGGGTGTTCGTCGTGACGGACGACGCCGAAGCGATCGTCGCCACTGCGTACGTCAAGGCCAACTACGGCGGCCCGGCCGCGGCTGTCGCCAACGCCGGGTTCATGGTCGACCCCGCGCACGGCGGGCACGGGTACGGACGGGCGCTGGCCGAGCACGTGCTGGCCGAGGCCGAGGCCGACGGCTATCGCGCCATGGTGTTCAACGCGGTCGTGGAGACCAACCCGGCCGTACGCCTGTGGAGTTCGCTCGGCTTCACGATCCTCGGCACCGTGCCGGACGCGTACGACCACCCGCGCCACGGCAGGGTCGGGCTGCACATCATGCACCGCGCTCTGCAGGGCGGTTCCACCGGGGCCACCCCGTCGGGTTAGGGTTGCCTAACTCGCGGGGTGTCCCGTGGTTCTCCGCGCCTGCCCAAGAAGGAGCCCGCATGACGGCGACGCCCGCCGCCGAGCAGCCGCCCGTTCTCGCGTCCGCCGGGCCCCGGGACCCGCGCCGCTGGCTGATCCTCGGCGTGATCTGCCTCGCGCAACTCGTCGTCATCCTCGACAACACGATCCTGAACGTCGCGGTTCCCACCCTCACCGACGACCTCGGCGCGACCACGGCCGACATCCAGTGGATCATCAACGCCTACGTTCTCGTGCAGGCCGGGCTGCTGCTCACGGCGGGCGCCGCGGCCGACCGCTACGGCCGCAAGCGGCTGCTCCTCGCGGGGCTCGCCGTCTTCGGCGCCGGATCCCTCGCGGCCGGACTCGCCCAGAGCGCGAGCCAGTTGACCGCCGCGCGCGCGGGCATGGGCATCGGCGGCGCCCTGCTGCTGACCACCACGCTCGCCGTCGCGATGCAGGTCTTCGACGAGGACGAACGGGTCCGCGCCATCGGCATCTGGGCCGCGGTCAACGCCCTCGGCTTCGCCGCGGGACCGCTCGTCGGCGGTGTCCTCCTCGACCACTTCTGGTGGGGCGCCCTCTTCCTCGTCAACCTGCCCGTGGTCGTCCTCGGCCTGGCCGCCGTCGCCGTCCTCGTGCCGGAGAGCAAGGCCGGGCGGAGCCACCGCCCCGATCTGCTCGGCGCCCTGCTGTCGACGGTCTCCATGACCGCGCTCGTGTACGCCGTCGTCGCCGGCCCCGATCACGGCTGGTCCTCGCCCCACGTCCTGGCGGGTGTCGGCCTCGGCGGCTTCGCCCTGGCCGCCTTCGTCGGCTGGGAGCGCCGCTTCCCGCACCCGATGCTGGACATGAGCTTCTTCCGCGACCGGACCTTCAGCGGGGCCGTGTTCGGGGCGCTCCTCATCACGTTCGGCAGCGGGGGCGCCCTGTTCCTGCTGACGCAGCAGCTCCAACTCGTGCTCGGCTACGGCCCGTTGGAGGCAGGGCTGCGCACCGCGCCGTTCGCCCTGACCGTCGTCCTGCTCAACTTCACCGGTCTGTCGGCCCGGTTCGGCACACGGCTCGGCATCCCGGGCTCCGTGGCCCTCGGCATGACGCTGCTGGCGTGCGGCCTGGCCGCGGTCGCCCTCGCCGGGCACGTCGTGGACGGATACGGCGGGCTGCTCGCCGGTCTCGTCCTGATGGGCGTGGGCTGCGCGCTCGCCAACCCCGCGATGGCCGTCGCCGTCCTCAGTGCCATCCCGCGCGAGAAGGCGGGCGCCGGCGCCGGAATCGAGGGCACGGTCACCGAGTTCGGCAGCGGCCTCGGGGTCGCCGTCCTCGGCGCTGTGCTCAGCGCCCGCTTCTCCGCGCTCGCCCCGGTGGCCGCGGCCTCACTGCCCGCCGCTCTGGCCGCGGCGGACTCGGCCGCCGAACGCCGCACGGTGACGCGGGCGTTCGGTTCGGCCCTCGAAACGGGGCAACTCGTGGGCGCGGCAGCCGTGTTGACCGGGGGCCTCGTCGCGGCGGGGCTGCTGCGCCGGGCCGAGCGCGGTCGCGCGACCGCGCCCGCCGCCCTCACAGATCCAGCGTGATCCTGGACCCCTTCGCCCGGGAGACGCACACCATCAACGTGTCGTTGCAGGCCTTCTCCTGCGGGCTCAGCACGCTGTCGCGGTGCTCGACCTCGCCCGCCAGCACGTCGGTCTCACAGGTGCCGCACGTGCCCTCGGCGCAGGAGTAGAGGACCTCGACCCCGGCCTCCTGCAGCGCGGCGAGGATCGTCCGGTCGGCCGGCACCGCCACCGTCCGCCCCGACCGGGCCAGTTCGACCTCGAAGGGCGTGTCCCCGCCGGTGTCCGCCACCGTCGGCGCGAACCGCTCCGTCCGCAGCGCCTCGGGCGGGACCAGCGCCTCGACCGCGGCCAGGAGCGACTCCGGGCCGCAGGCGTAGACGAGTTCACCGGGGCGCAGCCCGGCCAGCTGCGCCGCCAGATCGAGTGGTCCCTCGCACAGATGGAGCCGATCGGCCGGGTACGAGGCCGTCAACTCCTCGGCGAACGCCATGGAACCGAGGGACCGGCCACCGTAGAAGAGCGACCACTCCGCGGCCGCCGCCAGCATCGGCACGATCGGGGTGATGCCGATGCCGCCCGCGACGAACCGGTACGCGGGCGCGGGTTCGAGCCGGAAGTGATTGCGCGGGCCGCGCACCGACACGCTGCTGCCCGGCCCGAGTCCGTCGTGCACGTGGGCCGAGCCGCCCCGGCCGCCTGGCTCGCGCAGCACGGCGATGCGCCAGGAGCGGTCGTCGCCCCCGCACAGCGAGTACTGCCGTTCCACACCCTCGCTCAGGAGCAGATCGACATGTGCGCCCGGCTCCCAGCGGGGCAGCGGCGCCCCGTCGGGGCGGCGCAGGGTCAGGGAGACGACTCCGGCGGCTTCCTGGCGGTGTTCGGCGACGACGAGGTCGAGCGTGTCGAGCGGATCGGTCACGAGACGCGGCCCTCTTCCGTTGTGGGGTGTTCTTCGCTGGTGGGGTGATCGGGGTGGGCGAGCAGCCACTCCCACATCGCGACGGGGTCCTGGGCGGTGTGCGGCGCGCCGCAGTGGCAGCGGCCGCTGAGCCGGTCGGTGCCGGGCAGCCACTCGATGCGGAAGACCTGGTCGCTCATCCGGCGGCCAGTTTCCCGAGGATGCGGCGGGCCGCGAGCCCACCGGTGTCGATGTTGATGCTCAGTTCCTGGTAACCGGCGGGTTCGGTGTCCAGGGTGCGCTGCAGCAGGTTGAGCGCGTCCACGTCCTGCATGACCACCGTGTGGTTGAAGTCCCGCAGGAACGTGGTGACTTCCTCGTCCCCGACCGCGAAGTTCCGTGAGACCGCCCAGAAGTCGTAGACCTTGCCGGGCGCCGACGGCGTGATGGCGTACGTGATCTCCGTACGGAACACGGGCGCCTCGGTGCCCGCCGGGCTGATGCGGCTGTGCAGCAGATACAGGCAGGGTGCGTGGTACTCGATGTCCTGAAGGCGCTGGATCCGCCCCTCGATCCCGGTGGAACGGGCGTAGAACGGCGGGCACTCGGCGTCGAGCATGTGCCGCGATACCCGGACGATCCCCGCCGCCTCGTCGACCTCCGTGGTGATAGGTGTCTCGGCGACCTCCGGCGTACCGATGTAACCGCCGTGCAGATACGTCTCGTGCGACAGGTCCATCAGGTTGTCGACGAGGAGCATGTAGTCGGCGTCGATCGGTTCCATGCCCCGCACGGTGACCCAGCCGTCCTCGGCGAGATGCGGCGCACGCGGGATCGCGGTGACATCGGCCGCCGCCGGATCGCCGAGCCACACCCAGACCATCGCGTCGACCTCCGCCACGGGGTACGAACTCACCCGCGCCGTACGGGGAACACGTTTCTGCCCCGGCACGTACACACAGGTACCGGTCGTGTCGTACGTGAAGCCGTGATAGCCGCACACCACCCGGTCGCCGTCGAGTCCGCTCGCCGAGAGCGGGAACCTGCGGTGCACACACCGGTCGGCGAGGGCGACCGGCTCACCCGCCTCCGTGCGGTACAGCGCGATCGGCTCGCCGAGCACGGTCCGGCCGAGCAGCTCGCGCCCGACCTCCGAGCCCCAGGCCGCGACGTACCACTGGTCGCGGGCGAAGGCCGAGTGGCTCGAATGTTCGGTCATGGCAGGCGTCCCTCCTGTCACCGCGCGGCACCGTCGCCGCGCGTCGTCGACCAGAGTGGTGACCGGGGTCACAGCGCCACAACGGGACTTCCGTCAGGCGGAAGCCGGGGGACGGGGCGAGACGGGTTGCCAGCCCAGGGCACGCGATATGCCTCGTCCGGCCAGCTGGACCGCCGGAATCAGGGCAGGTGTCCGCGCCCCGGTGACCGGGACGACGACGGAGACCGCCGCGACGACGTCACCGCGCGGTCCGTGCACGGGCGCCGCCACGGACAGCGCGTCGTCGGTGATCTGACGGTCGCTCACCGCGACACCGCCGCGCCGTACGTCGGCCAGGATCCGCCGCAGCCGCTCCGGATCGGTGACGGTGAACGGAGTGAAGGCGGCCAACTCGTCGGCCCAGTAGCGCTCTTGGAGCTCCCGGCCCCCGTGGGCGAGCAGGACCAGGCCCACGCCGGTGGCGTGCAGTGGCCAGCGCGCGCCGACCCGCGAGTGCACGCCGACCGCCGAACGGCCCGACAGACGCTCGATGTAGACGACCTCCAGGCCGTCGCGCACGGCGAGGTGGACGTTCTCGTGCGTCGCCTCGTACAGGTCCTCCAAAAAGGGCAGCGCGGCTTGCCGCAGCCCCAGCCCCCTGGGGGCGAGCGCGGCGATCTCCCACAGCCGCAGTCCCACGTGGTAGCGGCCGGTGTCGTCCCGTTCGAGGGCACCCCACCCGGCCAGCGCGCCGACGAGCCGGTGCGCGGTGGGCAGCGGCAGCTCGGCGCGGTGGGCGATCTCGGTGAGCGTGAGCGCCGGATGGGCCTGGTCGAAAGCGCCGAGCACGTCGAGGAGGCGGTCGGCCGCGGACCGGTTCATCGCGGACGCCCTACGGGGTCGGGCAGTGGGTGCGCAGGAAGTCCAGCAGCACGCTGTTGAACTGCTCGGGCCGCTCGGCGCCCGGCAGGTGCCCGGCCTTCTCGATCACGGCGAGGGTCGCGTCCGGGACGAGCCGGGCGATCGACTCGGCCTCGGCGACCGGCGTGTAGACGTCGTCCGCGCCGACCACGACCAGCGCGGGCACCCGGGCTGCGGCGAGGCTGTCCCGGTAGTCGGGCCGCTCCGCCCGCCCGCGCAGTGCCGCGGCCGCGCCCCGAGGATCGGTGGCGCGCATCATGCCCAGGACGCGCTCGGCGACGTCCGGCAGTGCCGTCACGTTGTAGGCGGCGAGCATCTTGTCGATGACCTCGTCGGCGTACCCACCCATGCCCTCGGCGAGCAGCCGGTCGGCGAGCCGGTTGCGGAAGGCCCTGCCCTCGGCGGTCTCGGCGGGCGCCGAGGTGTCGGACAGGACGAGGGCGCGGGTCCGCCGCGGGTGGCGCAGATGGAACTCCATGGCGATCTGCCCGCCCATGGAGACACCGCCGACCACCGCACGCTCGACCCCGAGGTGGTCGAGGAGTGCGGCGGCATCCTCCGCGAACCGGGACAGCGGCACGCTGCCGGGCGTGACATCGCTCTCGCCGTAGCCGCGCAGATCCGGCGTGAGCACCCGGTATCCGGCCGCGGTCAGCGCCGCCGCCTGTGGTTGCCACAGTGTCCGGTCGAACGGATGCCCGTGCACCAGGACGACCACGACACCGTCCCGCGGCCCGAGGTCGTCGTACCGCAAGGTGGCGCCGGCCACCGTGAGCTGGCCCATCGAGCACTCCTGACGTGGTCGTCCGCCGCAGATCCGATGGCGAACGCTAAGCGGGACCCGCCGGTCGATCAAGAGGGTTTGAGGCCGCATCTCTCTTTGGGAAGGAGTCCTTACTGGTGCTCACTAGAATGGTGGCCATGGCCCCGCCGAAACCGTCACTGGAGATGCTGCGCGCGCTCACCGACGAGAACGTGCTGCGTGCGCTGATGTCCGAGGCCCGTCTGACGCGCGCGGAGATCGCCGCGCGCACCGGCATCTCCAAGCCCACGATCTCCGACAGCGTGCACCGCCTGAGCGAGGCGGGGTTCGTCGTCGACACCGGCCGGCGCACCACCGGCCGCGGTCGAGTCGGCTCGTACTACGCGCTCGCGCCGGGACTCGGCACCGCGCTCGTCGCCGGGATCACCCAGCACCGGGTGGGCGTCGAGGCGGTCGACGCCCTCGGCCGCGTACAGGGCCGGGAAGAGGCAAAGCTCGGACCGGGCGCCGGACCGGAGGCCGCCGCCGACGCGCTGGCCGCGGTGACAGGCCGTCTCGCCGAGCGGCTGACCGGGGGCCTGCGGACCGCTGTGATCAGCGCCGCCGACCCCGTCGAGCGGACCACCGGACGACTGGTGCGGCTGCCCGACGCACCGTTCCTGATCGGCGACCTCGATCCGCCGGCCGTGCTCGCCGGGTACGTCACCGGGCCCGTCCTCGTCGACAACGACGTCAACTGGGCGGCCCGCGCCGAACACGCCGAAGGCCGCGCACGCGGCATCGACGACTTCGTCTACCTCCACCTCGGCGAAGGGCTCGGCGGCGCCGTCGTGAGCGACGGAACGGTGCGCCGCGGCCACCGCGGCCTCGCGGGGGAGATCGCCCACCTCCGCACGACAGGTCCGGGCGACGCCGCCATGCCGCTGACCGAGGTCCTCAGCGCGCTCGGCCTGCGCGAGGCCGGCTCCACCGCCGTCGACGTCAGCGCGCTCCGGGCCCGCCTGGCCGACAGCGCGGAGACCCGCACCGTGCTCGCCCGCGCGATCGGCGCGGTCCTCGCCGCCGCGGTCGCCCTCCTGGACCCCCGGATGATCGTCATCGGCGGCGCCTGGGGCCCCGACCTGATCCCCGAGATCGACGCCCACTTCGCCCGCGACCCGCGCCCCGTCCCGGTGACCGCCGCCACCCTGACCGACCCCGAGGCGACCGGCGCCCGCAACCGGGCCGTCGAGGAACTCCGTTCCCTCGTCGTCCGCTCGGCGCACCCCTCCCTCACACCCTGACCGACTCCCGTACCGAGGAACCACCTTGACCACGCACCACCGTCCCGACATCCGCCTCGTCGTCACCGACATGGACGGCACCCTCCTGGACGCCGACGGACGCGTCCCCGACTCCCTGTGGCCGCTCCTGGCCGAGCTGAACCGCCGCGGCATCGTCTTCTGCCCCGCCAGCGGCCGCCAGTACGCCACCCTCGCCGACCAGTTCGCCGCCGTGGACGACGGCGGCATGGTGTACATCGCGGAGAACGGCACCTACGTCGTCCGCGGCGGCGTTGAACTCAGCTCCGACCCCCTCGACCCCGCCGTGGCCTCCTGGCTCGTCAAGGCGGTGCGCGGACTCGTGGACGACGGAGTGGACGCGGGCGCCGTTGTCTGCGGCAAGCGGTCCGCGTACGTGGAGCGTTCGGACGAGGCGTTCATGACAGAGGTGCGCAAGTACTACCACCGGCACCGGATCGTCGAGGACGCCTCCGCCGTCGACGACGACGTGATCAAGGTCGCCCTCTTCGACTTCGGCCGCGCCGAGGAGACCACGGCCCCGGCCCTGAGCTCCCTCGTCGACTCCCATCAGGTCGTCGTCTCCAGCGAACACTGGGTCGACGTCATGAGCCCCGACGCCGACAAGGGCGTGGCCGTACGCCGCCTGCAGCGCGAACTCGGCATCACCGCCGCCCAGACCATGGTGTTCGGCGACTACCTCAACGACCTGCAGATGCTGGACGCCGCCGACTGGTCGTACGCCATGGCCGACGCCCACCCGGAGGTCCACCGCCGCGCCCGCCACCAGGCTCCCTCCCACACCGAGAACGGCGTCGTCCGCACGATCCGCCGGGTCCTGGAACTGCCCGCCGAGGAGTGACCGCGCGGCCGTGAGTCGAGCGGACCCGGGCCGACCCGGTGAAGCGCCGGACAGGATTCACGGAGCCGGCCCCTGAGCGTGCGGCGGTGGCCGATCGTGGATCCATGACACCTGACAGCACCCCGGTATCCGACGGCGGCCGCGACTGCTACGCCTGCGCGGCCGAGGCCCGGTTCGACACTCTCCCGCCCCGCGAGCGCATCGCCTTCGACGCGCACTGGCGCGCCGCCCATGCCTTCGGGACCGCGCTGCCGGGCTGGCTGGTGCTGCTGCCCCGGCGCCATGTCACCGCCGTGCACGACCTCACCGACGCGGAGGCCGCCACCTTCGGCACCTGGCAGGTCCGACTCTCCCGGGCGCCGCGCGAGGTGACCGGGTGCGTCAGGACGTACGTCGTCCAGTTCGCGGAGGCCGAGGGGTTCGCGCACGTCCACTTCCACATCGTGCCGCGCGCCGGAGGTCTTGCACCGGCCCATCGCGGGCCCGGCGTCTTCGAGTTGCTCCGCCGCCCCGAGCCGGAACAGGTGACGGCCGCCCGGGCCGACCACCTGGCCCACGCGCTGCGGACCCGGCTGTGAGCACGGTCCGGATCCGCCACCCCCGCGTTCTCACCGTTGTCAACACCCGCGATCGAGACACCGTCCGACCGTGCCGCGAGGCGAACCGGACGCACAACTACCGTACAGGCAGGCGCAGTTCATCCCCGTCGGCCTCGGACCGAGGGTTCGGACAATGCCCTGATCGCACCGAGTCATTGGCATGGACCTGTTCATGATCCATCGCTAGGCTCCCCACCGACGTACCAGGGGAGCGCTCCCAGCCTTGCCGTTCCACCCATGTGCCACCCATGTTCCACCCCCACCACACGGGAACAACGAAGGGCCGACCCATGCGACGTACCAGACCCATCCGTGCCGTCCTGACCGCGCTGCTGGTCACCGGAGCCTGCGCCACGGCCGGATTCCTCCCGGCCCAGGCGGCCGGTGCGGACACCCCACGAACCGAGCGTGCCGCCGCCTCCGACGGCGTACTCACCGCGATGCAGCGCGACTTCGGCCTCACCGCGACTCAGGCGAAGGCGCGGCTGGCCTCCGAGAAGCAGGCGACCGCCACTGAGAAGAAGGCCCGGAAGGCCGCCGGATCCGCCTACGCGGGATCCTGGTACACCCCGAAAAACCAGGAGCTGACCGTCGCCGTCGCCGACCGCGACAAGGCAGCGGAGGTACGGGCCACCGGTGCGACCGTCCGGCTCGTCGGTCGCAGCGCCGCGCAGCTCGACGCCGCGAAGAAGCGCATCGACGCCCTCGACGCCCCGAGCGGCGTGAGCAGTTGGAACGTCGACTGGAAGTCCAACCGCGTGGTCGTCGAGGTGCAGAGCGCCCGGCAGGCTGACAACGATGTCAAGGCGTTCCTGGCCGACGCGCGCAAGGCGGGCCCCCTGACGGTGCGGACGACCGCGCACACCCCGACCACCCTCGCCGCGGGCACGGTCGGCGGCGACCCCTACTACACCGGCAACGTCCGCTGCTCCATAGGCTTCTCCGTCCAGGGCGGATTCGTCACGGCCGGCCACTGCGGCGGCGCCGGTCAGGCGGTCAACGGCTGGGACAACACGTACGTCGGGAACTTCCAGGGTTCGTCGTTCCCGGACAACGACTACGCGTGGGTCAACGTCGGCAGCGGTTGGTGGACGGTCCCGGTCGTCCTGGGCTGGGGCACGGTCTCCGACCAGCTCGTGCGCGGCTCCGCCGAGGCCCCGGTCGGCGCCTCCATCTGCCGCTCGGGTTCCACCTCGCACTGGCACTGCGGCACCGTCCTCGCCAAGAACGAGACCGTCAACTACAGCCAGGGCGCCGTCCACCAGATGACCAAGACGAACGTGTGCGCCGAACCCGGCGACTCGGGCGGCTCGTTCATCAGCGGCGACCAGGCCCAGGGCACCACTTCGGGCGGCTGGGGCAACTGCACCAGCGGCGGCGAGACCTGGTTCCAGCCCATCAACGAGATCCTGAGCCGCTACGGCCTGACCCTGACCACGGCCTGATCAAGGCCGGTCCGGGCATCGCCCGGCCACTCCGTCAATTCGCTTGCGGTTCATACGCGTTGCACGTGTGAGTCCCTTGCCGCTGTCGGGGGCATGACATGACTGTCATGCCCCCACAGTGACGCAGGAGACCACAGTGAATCCGACCAGAGCCATCCGCAGAGCCTCCCTTGCCGCCGGCGGCGCCGTTGCCCTCGTGATCGGCCTCGCGGGCCCCGCCCTCGCCGCCCCGCCCGGGGCCCTGCCCGCCAACGCCGACGCGACGGAGCGGACGTACCAGCCCGCGTTCGACTACGACACCGACGGCTGCTACCCGACCCCCGCCATCGGGCCGGACGGCACCGTCAACGGCGGTCTCAATCCGAGCGGCGCCCTCAACGGGCAGTGCCGCGACGCGTCGGACCTGGACAACACCAACGGCTATGCCCGCTCCAAGTGCAACAACGGCTGGTGCGCCGTCATGTACGGCCTGTACTTCGAGAAGGACCAGGCGGTGGCGGGCAGTGGACTCGGCGGTCACCGCAACGACTGGGAGCACGTGGTCGTCTGGGTGCACGACGGCCAGGCCGCGTACGTCGCCACCTCCGCCCATGGAGACTTCAACATCTACCCGCGCGACCAGATCCGCTGGGACGGCACCCACCCCAAGGTCGTCTACCACAAGGACGGGATCAGCACCCACTGCTTCCGTCCGGCGAACTCCGGCGACGAGCCGCCGGAGAACCACCGCGGCGCGTGGCAGTTCCCGACCCTGGTCGGCTGGAACGGCTATCCGGCCGGTCTGCGCGACAAGTTGAGTGCCTACGACTTCGGCAGCGCCACCTTCGGCCTGAAGGACGGCAACTTCGCGAGCCATCTCGCCGCCGCGCTTCCGTCCGGTGTGCCCTTCGACGTCAACGCATGACCGGGCGAACGAGACGTACGCGTAAGTAAGTTACTGAACCGTAACCTCCTGAGTGCTACCGGCGGTAACGGTGTGCTCGGTAGCGTCCGAGCGACGCGTGGGGCCGGTGGGACGACCGGCCGCACGCATCGTCGGCCTGCTCGCTTCCCGGCCGTCTGCCGCCAGGTCCGGAGTCCGACTCCGCCTGCACTCAGGAGGTTTGCCATGCCCGCACCCACCCGTCTGCTGGCCGCAGCCGTCACCGCCGCCGCCTGTCTGGGCGCGCAGGCCGTGCCCGCCTTCGCGGCGACCGGCTCGCAGAACGAGGTCTCGCGAGGCGTCACGATCCCCGCCTTCTACAACCCGCCCGCCGAACTGCCCGACGCCAACGGCGCGCTGATCCGCAGCGAACCGCTGCCGCTGGCGCTGAGCCTGCCCACTCTGCACGGCCCGCTGCCCGGCACCGCGACCCGCATCATGTACCGGACGACCGATGCGAACGGCAGCCCCGCCGCGGTCACCGGCGCCTACATCGAGCCGGCGGCGAAGTGGCGCGGCGACGGCCCCCGGCCCCTCGTCGCGCTCGCCCCCGGCACGATGGGACAGGGCGACCAGTGCGCGGCCTCGCTCGGCCTGGAGCACCCGCTGCGGCTCAACGGGCAGACGGTGTCGGTCGGTTACGAGGACCTGGCGATCTACCGGCTCCTCGCCAAGGGCGTCGCGGTCGTCGTCACCGACTACATCGGCCTGGGCGCGACCGACCGCCTCCACACCTACGTCAACCGGCTCGACGAGGCCCACGCCGTACTCGACGCAGTCCGCGCCGCCCGCGCGCTCGAGGGGGCCACGGTGACCTCCGGTTCGCGCGTCGGCCTGTTCGGCTACAGCCAGGGCGGCGGCGCGACCGCGGCGGCCGCCGAGCTGCAGCCGACGTACGCGCCCGACATCACCCTCTCCGGTACGTACGCGGGGGCGCCGCCCGCCGACCTGACCGAGACGACGAAGGGCATCGACGGCACCGACCTCGCGGGCGCCCTGGGCTGGTCCCTCAACGGATTCCTGCAGTCCGACCCCGAGTTGAGGCCGATCGCCGACGCCCACCTCAGTGACAAGGGTCGCGCGGCGCTGAAGGATCTGTCGACGATGTGCGTCGGCGACACCATCCTCGCGTACAACTCGACGCGCAGCTCCTCCTGGACCAGCGACGGCAAGACGCTCGCGGAGATCATCCAGGCCGAGCCGAAGCTCCGGGCGTTCCTCGCCGAGCAGCGGATCGGCACGATGAAGCCGGCCAGTCCCGTCCGGGTGGCCACGGGCGTCAGCGACAACCTCGTCCCGCACGGCCAGGCACGCCAGTTGGCCGTCGACTGGTGCGGCCGCGGTGCGCAGGTCACCTACAAGCCGGTGCGCCTGCCCGACGTGGGACGCGCCCTGCTCAACCACTTCGCGCCGCTGCTGACCGACCAGGGCAGCGCCGTCACGTGGCTGACCGACCGTCTCTCCGGCGAGCCGGCCGGCTCCGACTGTGCGGCCCTGCCCACTCAGCCGTGATGTGACAGCATGACCGGGCTCCGCCCCAGTCGTTCCTGTTGCCGCTGTCCGAAGGGATGCCCAGACCCATGGTCCGTGCCGTCACCCTCATCCGCTCCGACGCCCTGTCCGACGTGGCCGAGTACGCGTACGCGGCGACCGCGCCGGCCGCTGCCCGGCTCGTCTTCCTCGCCGGCTCCTGCCCGTTGGAGAAGGACGGGGCGACCGCGGCGATCGGTGACTATGCGGGTCAGGCGGCGAAGTGCGTGGAGAACATGCGGGTCGCCCTCGCCGCGGCGGGCGCGGATCTGGACGATGTCATCAGCACGCGCGTGCTCGTCGCGTCGACGCGGCAGGCGGACCTGGTGACGGCCTGGGAAGTGGTCCGGGACGCGTTCGGCGAGCACGACGTGCCGAGCACCCTGATGGGTGTCACGGTGCTCGGCTACCACGAGCAGCTCGTCGAGGTCGAGGCGGTCGCGGCCGTTCTCGACGACTGACACCGCACGACGCCGACGGGCCCGACTGCCTTGCACGCAAGGCAGTCGGGCCCGATGGCTCACTTCGCGGTGACCTTCACCGGCTCCGTCTCGGCGGAGCTGTGCCGCTCCGCCCAGCTCTCCAGAGCGGTCCGGCACGCGTGGTCCAGATGGTGCAGTCCGGACAGGTGCAGCTCGACGGGACGGTTCTGCGGCAGGGCCTCCAGACTGTCGAGTATCTTCGGCAGCCGCAGGAAGGTCGCGTTGCCCGACAGGTACGCCTGGACCGGCCCGGCGCCCTTGTCTATGACCTCCAGCTTCACGTGCGAGGCGTCCCAGGCCGTCTTGACGACGGACAGGCCGACCCCGATGAGCACGCCCTCGAACATGCTCACCGCGACGATCGACACCGCGGTGACGACCAGGATCACGGCCTCGCCGCGGTGCTCACGCCACAGGGTCACGAGCGCCCGCACCGGGATGAGCTTGGCCCCGGCGTGCACCAGCACACCGGCGAGAGCCGGTATCGGGATGTGCGCGAGGACGCCCGGGAGCAGCGCCGCGAACAGCAGCAGCCAGACGCCGTGCAGCACGCGTGAGGCCTTGGTGCGGGCCCCGGCCTGGACGTTGGCCGCGCTGCGCACGATCACCGCGGTCATCGGCAGGGCGCCGAGCACCCCGCACACCGCGTTGCCCGCGCCCTGCGCCACCAGCTCCTTGTCGTAGGAGGTCCGGGGTCCGTCGTGCATCCGGTCCACGGCCGCGGCGCTGAACAGCGACTCGGCGGAGGCGATGAGCGTGAACGCCACGATCGTGCCGATCAGGCCGACGCCCGCGAGTTCACCGAAGGCGTCGAGGGACGGCGGCTGGATCGACCCGAGCAGGCCGTTGACCTCGACGGTCGCCACGGGTGCGTCGAACACGACGGCGGCCGCGGTCGCGAGCCCTATGGCGGCCAGCGGCCCGGGGACCACCCGCACACGCGCCGGCAGTCGCTTCCACAGGACCAGGACGGCGACGGTGCCCGCGCCGAGGGCCAGCGAGGCGAGCGACCCGGCGCTGCCCACGGAGTCGACCAGGGCCCTGGGCAGTCCGGCTATCTTGCCGAGCCCCGACTCCGGGGCCTCGGCGGCCAGGACCGCGTACAGCTGTCCCGCGATGAGGACGAGCCCGATGCCGGCCAGCATGCCCTCGACCACCGAGACGGAGATGGCCCGGAAGTAGCGGCCCAGCTTCAGGGCCCCCATCCCGATCTGGAGCACGCCGGTCGCCAGGACGACGACGCCGAGCACGGGCAGGCCGAACTCGTCCACGGCCTCGTACACGAGCACGGTCAACCCCGCGGCGGGGCCGGACACTTGGAGGCTGCTGCCGCGCATCAGCCCGGTGACGATGCCTCCGACGATGCCGGTGACCAGGCCGAGTTCGGCGGGCACGCCCGAGGCGACGGCCACGCCCACGCACAGCGGCAGCGCGACGAGGAAGACGACGAGGGACGCGGTGAAGTCCGCCCGGAGATGGGGGTATTTGCGCATCGCGGCGCTCACAGGGCCTCGAAGGTGTCGGTCTCGGGCCGGTGCTGGCGTACGCACCCGGTGTGGACTTCGTAGAACCAGCCGTGCAGGCGTACCCGGCCGTCCGCGAGACGGCGCTCCACGCACGGGTACGCGCGCAGCCGCAACAGCTGGGTCAGGACGTGTTGTTGGACCGCCGCCGCGACGGTCGGGTCCGCCGGGTCCTGGGTGGTGGGGCTGTCGGCGGCGTGCGCGAGCCAGTCGCGCACCGCGGGCACCGCCGCGAGGTCGTCGCCGCGCACCAGCGCGCCGACCGCGCCGCAGTGCGAGTGCCCGCAGACGATGATGTCCTGGACACCGAGTACCTCGACGGCGTACTCGATGGTGGCGGCTTCGCCGCTGGGGCGGCCGGCCGGGTGGGCGGGCACGATGTTGCCCGCGGTGCGCAGTTCGAAGAGTTCCCCGGGGCGGGCACCGGTGATCAGGGCCGGCACGACCCGGGAGTCGGAGCAGGTGATGAACAGGACCTGGGGGGACTGGCCGTCGGCCAGCCGGGCGAACTCCTCAGGGCGTTGTCCGAACGTGCGGGCGTTGTCGATGAGGGGCTGCATGTCGTGGTGATTCCTCCTGGCGCGCGTGGGGCGCGTCGGGCTGGCAGGACAAAGGGGACCGAGATGTCCCTGTCAGCAGCGGAAAACCTGAAGGGTCGCCGCCGTGAGGTCCGGTACGGATCTGCTCGGGCGGGCGGGCGGTGCACCGGTGAGACCGGGCGGGACGACGGCCGCGGTGCGCGGCGTCGGTGACAGCGGGGCGGGGCGGGGGAGATCGGTGTTGCCCGCGGCCGTGCGGTGCCTGTCCCGGGTGCGGAGCGCCTCGACCGGGTCCCGAGGGTGGGTGTGGCCGCCGGGGGCGGCCGTCGGGACCGGCGTGCTGGACGCGGACACCGACCACGAATCCGAGACATGTGCGGGAGTGAACGCCTGTACGAAAGTGAACAATGGCAGGGCCATGACGGCGGCGACGACGAGGGTCACCCACGTACGTCCCTGCCCACCTCGGAACACGCGCCCTCCTCCCGGTCGGCCGAACTTCAAGACAGAACCAACGGTTGGTCAACCGATGGTCAAGAGCAAGATTAGCTGTGCAAAGGTGATCGCCGGGTTAACACCGCGTTTCGGCTCGAAGGAAGCGTGAAAAGTGCGGTCGATTGGCGCGAACGACGCGGTGGAGGGGCGCGCGGGACCCTCGCGCCCCGCCGATGCCGGCCACCCGGTCAGCGCGCGACCGTTCCCAGCCGGAGCGCGCGGCCCTGCCAGCGCCGACGCAGCCACCGGTCGTGACTGGCGACGACGATCGCGCCGGGGCCCGTGCCCAGAGCGTCCTCCAACTCGTCGCACAGGCGCGGCGACAGATGGTTCGTCGGCTCGTCGAGGAGCAGCAGCCCGGGCGGGCTCGCCACGAGCAGGGCCAGCGCGAGCCGTCGCCGCTGTCCCACGGAGAGTTGGCCGACCGGTTTGCCCAGATCGCTCTCCCGCAACAGGCCGAGGGAGCGCAGCGGCACCGCGTCGGCCCGCTCGAAGCCGAGCGCCCGCGTGTACGTGTCCCGCGCGGTCCGCTCGGGGTGCGGGAACTCCGTGTCCTGGGCGAGCAGCCCCACCGTGACGCCCGCGCGTCGGCACACCTCGCCCTCGGCGGGCAGCCGGCCCGCGAGCACGGACAGCAGCGTCGACTTGCCGCTGCCGTTGGCCCCGGTGACCAGGAGCCGGTCGGTGGACGACACATCGAGCCGGGCCAGTTCCAGGCGGCCCGGCACGCGCACGTCGCGCAACGAGACGAGCGCGTCGTCCGCGTCAGAAGCGTCCGAGGCGTCCTGCGGATCGGGCGGCGGCGTGCCGAGTGCGACCGGCCGGAACCGCAGCGGGCGCGGCGGCTCGCCGACCTGCCGGCGCTCCAACTCGTCCAGCCGCCGCGTGGCGTTGCGCACGCGTCGGGCGATCTGGCTCTGCACCCGGCCCGCCCGCAGGCCGTACCCCATCTTCTCGCTGTCGCGCGGCCCCCGGTCGGGGGCGACCCGGTGCGCGGTCACCCGGGCCGAGGTGCGCAACGCCTCCAGTTCCTGCTGCTCCTCGGCGTACCGCCGCTCCCAGCGCTCGCGCTCGGCCCGCTGCTGCGCCAAGTAGGAGCTGTAGGCGCCGCCGTACCTGACCGGTCCGTCGACGGCAGGATCGAGGTCGATCAGGTCCGTGCAGACGGCGTCGAGGAAGGCCCGGTCATGACTGGCCAGCACGACGGCTCCCGGCAGCGTGCGCAGCTGGTCCTCCAGGAAGACGGCGGCGCTGTCGTCGAGGTGGTTGGTGGGTTCGTCCAGGAGCAGCGCCGTGGGGCGCCGCACGAGGAGCGCCACCAGCGCCAGCCTTCCCCGCTGCCCGCCCGAGAGGGAGCGCAGGGGCCGACTGCGCGGGACGCCGTCGAGGCCGAGCCCTGCCAGCACCATCGCGGCACGCCGGTCCGCGTCCCAGACCTCGCGCGCCTGAGCACTTTCGAGCCGCTGCCCGTACGAGTCGAGCAACTCCGCGTGTCCGGGCCGGTCCTCGGCGGTCCGGGCGAGGAGATCGCCGAGACGTTCGAGCTCCGCGAGATCCTGCCGGGCCTCGCGCAGTGCGTCGTCCAGGACGTCGGAGAGGGTCTGTTCGGCGGCGTAGGGCATCTCCTGGTGGAGGAAGCCGAGGTCGCGGGGGCGTTCGACGGTGCCCGCGTCGGGCGTGTCCGCCCCCGCGAGCAGCCGCAGCAGCGTCGATTTGCCGACACCGTTCTCGCCGATCAGACCGATGCGGTGGCCGGGGGAGGCGGTGAGGGAGACGCCGTCCAGGACGCGGCGGGCGCCCAGGGTCCGGACGAGATCGTGGGCGAGCAGGGCAGGTTCGGACATCGTCGCAGGCCTCGGGTGAGAGACGGGCAGGCACGAGAGGCCGCCCGGAGCATGGAAAGGGGGACGACTGCGCGGCCATGACGGCGATGCTCCGTGGCATCGGCCGATGGCCTGTCAGATCCGGGTATCACCCGGAGATGTCGTCGTCACCCGCCATGTTCGGTCTCCTCGTCTCACGCGGAAGGTCCGAAAAACGGTAGCAGCAAGGGGGGCCTCGGCGCAGCCGGGCGGACGTTCACCAGGAGACCGGATACCGCACCGGGTGGCCGCCGATGCGGCCCGGCAGCAGCCCGATCAGCACCAGCAGCGCCGTCGCGAGCGCCAGCAGGGGGAGGAAGGGGAGCGGGTGCGGGGCCTGCAGCACGACGATCACGGCGGTGGCCGCGGCGGGGGAGTGCGAGAGGTGGGTGAGCATCATGACGCCCAGGGAAAGGCCCGCCGCGACGGCGGCTCCCCAGCCGTTGCTCCCGGTGACCGCGAGCGTGGCGAACCCGAGGGCGGCGGATATCAGCTGGCCGCCGACGAGGTTGCGCGGCTGGGAGATCGGCAGTCCGGGGGCGCCGTGCACCAGGGCCGCGCTGGCCGCCAGCGGGGGGATCAGCAGCGGCTGGTGCAGCAGTACACCGACGCCTACCAGCAGGAGGAGGGCGCCGATCGCGAAGGCGGTGGCCCGCAGGGCGTGCAGGGGGTGCGGTCGCTCGGCGGCGGTGGGCGGGGGCGTGGTCATCGGTGCTCCGGGCAGGACTGGGCAGAAGCCCCACCCTAAACAGACTGTTGAATTGCGGGTGAATCGGCTGTCTCTGAGGCAAGTGGCGAGGGGGTGGTTCCAAGCCAAATAAGGTTAGGCTAACCTTCACGCCGTGAGAACTGGTGAACGCGCTGGCAGCGCCCCACGTCCGCGCGGTCACGAGCTGTCGGCCGCGCAAGTGACCGTGTCGTACGACGGCGTCGACGTCGTGCACGACGCGGCCCTCGTCCTCAGGCCCGGCGAAGTGACCGCCCTCGTCGGCCCCAACGGCAGCGGCAAGTCGACCCTGCTGCGCACGATCGCACGGCTGCAGGGTGCCCGCGCGGGCACCCTGACCCTCGACCCCGGAACGGCTGACGCCGCCGACGGCTTCGACCTCACGGCCCGTCAGTTCGCGCGCCGCGTCGCCCTGTTGACGCAAGGGCGCCCGACGCCCGGCGGGCTGACCGTCCGAGACGTCGTGGAATTCGGCCGCTACCCGTACCGCGGCCGCTGGGGCCGTACGGACCCCGACGGCGCCGCCGTCGTGGACCACGTACTCGTCATGACCGGCGTCGAGGAACTCGCCGACCGCGGAGTCGACCAGCTCTCCGGCGGCCAGTTGCAGCGGGTGTGGCTCGCCGGCTGTCTCGCCCAGCAGACCGGAGTGCTCCTGCTCGACGAGCCCACGACCTATCTCGACCTGCGCTACCAGGTCGAACTCCTCGACCTCATGCGCGACCTCGCGGACGACGACGGCATCGCGGTCGGCGTCGTCCTGCACGACCTCGACCAGGCCGCGGCCGTCGCCGACCGGATCGCCCTGCTCAGCGCCGGGCGCATCATCGCCGACGGACCGCCCGAGGACGTCCTGCTCCCGGAGCGCCTCTCCCAGACGTACGGGATCCGCATCGACGTCGACACAGACCCCCTCACCGGCCGACTGCGCACTCGCGCGATGGGCCGTCACCACAGCAGAAGCGAAAGGCTCCACAGCACGTCATGAGAAGCCTCCTCCTCGCCGCGGCCGCCGGCACCGCCGCCGCTCTCGTCCTGACCGGCTGCGGCACGTCCGAGCCCGCCAAGGACGACAACGCCGGCACGTCCCAGAAGATCACCGTCACCGACGCGAGCGGCGCCAAGGTCACCCTGGACCGCGCGGCCACCAAGGTCGTCGGCACCGAGTGGAACGTCGTCGAATCGCTGGTCACCCTCGGCGTCGACCCCGTGGGTGTCGCCGACGTCAAGGGCTACACGACGTGGGACACCGCCGCCCCGCTGACGAACTCGCCCAAGGACATCGGTACCCGCGGCGAGCCCAGCATGGACACGATCGCCGGGCTCACCCCCGACCTCATCGTCGCCACGACCGACCTGTCGGCATCCGCGATCAAGCAGATGAAGAAGATCGCCCCCGTCCTCCAGGTCAAGTCCGCCAACGGCGCCGACCAGATCGGGCAGATGAACGAGACGCTCGACGTCATCGCCAAGGCGACCGGCACGGAGAGCAAGGCCAAGACCGCCGAGGCGTCCTACAGGACCAAGGTCGCCGAAGGCCGGAAGGCCCTGGAGAAGGCCGGGCTCGACGGCTCGAAGATCGCTTTCGCCGATGGGTACTCCGCCTCCAACCAGGTGTCCGTGCGCGGCTACACCAGCGCTTCCCAGCTCGGTACCGTCAACGAGGACCTCGGCCTGAAGAACGCCTGGAAGATCAAGGGCGACAAGGACTACGGCCTCGCCACCACCGACGTGGAAGGGCTCACCGAGCTCGGCGACGACGTGCAGTTCCTCTACATAGGCAACAAGTCCGAGACCGACGTCTTCACCAAGGATCTCGCCGGCAACTCCGTCTGGAAGTCGCTGCCGTTCGTCAAGTCCGGCGACGTGCACCGACTGGACGACGGCATCTGGATGTTCGGCGGACCGAAGTCGATGGAGCAGTACATCGACGCTGTCGTCAGCACGCTCACGAAGTAGCGCCCATGACCGTCACCGCAACCCCCGCCGCCACGCCCGAGCGCACGGCCTCGTCCCCCTCGGGCGCGGTCGCGGTGACGGTCGGGCTCGTCCTCCTCGTCGTCGCCCTCGGCGTCGTCGACATCACGCAGGGCACCGCCTCCGTCGGCGCGAGCCAGGTGTGGAAGGCCCTCACCGGCCGGGCCGAACAGGGCGACGCCTCCGTGGTCGTCGCCTCCCGGCTGCCCCGCATGGCCGCCGGCATCCTCGTCGGCGTCGCGCTCGGCGCGGCCGGCGCCGTCCTGCAGGCCATCAGCCGCAACGTGCTCGCCGCGCCCGACACCCTCGCCGTCAACGCCGGTTCCTACCTCGCGCTCGGCGTCCTCACCGTCAGCGGCGTCAGCCTGCCGCTGCTCGCGTCCTCGTCGGTGGCGTTCGTCGGCGCCCTCGCCGCGGCCGCGATCGTCCTCACCCTCGCCGGACGCGGCGCCGGAACCGTCCGCCTCGTCCTCGCCGGCAGCGCCCTCACCCTCGGCCTCAACGCCATCACCGAGGCGCTGCTTCTCCTGTTCCCGGAGTCCACCGACGGGCTCTACCAGTGGGCGCAGGGCAGCATCAGCCAGAACGGTTTCGACGGGATCGTCCGGATGGGCCCCGTCGTCCTGGCCGCCCTGGCCGGGCTCGTGTTCCTGTCCCGCCGGGTCGACGCGCTCGCCCTCGGCGACGAGGCCGCCAGCGGTCTGGGCGTGCCCGTCCGCGGCACACGGATCACCACGGTCGTGCTCGCCTCGCTGCTGTCCGCGGCGGCGGTGACGCTCGCCGGCCCCATCGGCTTCGTCGGACTGTGCGCCCCCGCCCTCGTCCGGCCGCTCGCGCGCCGCGTCCGCCCGCTCGTACGCCACCGCGTCCGGATCCCGGTCGCGGGGCTCGTCGGCGCGGCCCTCGTGCTCGGCGCCGATGTCCTGCTGCGCACGGTGACCTCCGCCGAGACGGCGGTGACCGTGCCCACCGGCGTCGTCACGAGCGTCGTCGGTGCCGTCTTCCTCGTCGTCATGGCGGTGCGGATGCGTGACGGCGACGCCGCCGCGGCGCAGGACAGGCTGCGCATCCCGAGCCGGGCCGTGTTCACCGTCACCGTGATCGTCCTGGCGGTCGTCCTGGTCGGCGCGACCATCGCCGCCGTTCTCGTGGGCGACAGCACACTGCTCCTCGGCGACGTCGTCAACTGGGCGAGCGGGCGGGCCGGCCAGGCCGTCGGCTTCGTCCTCGACACCCGGGTGCCCCGCGTCCTCGCCGCCCTGTGCGCGGGCGCCGCGCTCGCCCTGTCCGGCACGCTCGTGCAGTCCGTGACCCGCAACCCGCTGGCGGAGCCCGGCGTCCTCGGCGTCTCCGGCGGAGCGGCGTTCGGCGCCGTGCTGCTCGTCACCACCGTGCCCGGCGCCGGGTCGTGGGCCATCGCGGGCGTGGCGCTCGTGGGCGCCGCCGTCAGCTCCGCGCTCGTGTTCGGGCTCGCGGCGAAGGGCGGTTTCCAGCAGAGCAGGCTCGTCCTGATCGGCATGGGCGTCGCCACCGGCACGGCGGCCCTGATCAGCCTGCTGATCGTGCTGACCGACCGGTTCAGCGCCACCAAGGCCCTGACCTGGCTGTCGGGTTCGACGTACGGGCGCACCTTCCCCGATGTGCTGCCCGTCGCCGTCGTGCTCGTGATCGCCACCGTCGTGGCGGTCGCCCGGCGCCGGGAACTCGATCTGGTCTCCCTCGACGAGGACACCCCCCGCCTGCTCGGCCTGGACCTCGCGCGCGGCCGGCTCGGCTTCCTCGTGCTGAGCGTCCTGCTCAGCGCCACGGCCGTGGCCGCCGCCGGCACGATCGGCTTCGTCGGACTCGTCGCGCCGCACGCGGCCCGCGCCCTGGTGGGGCGCCGGCACGTGCGGGTCGTCCCCGTCGCGATGCTGCTCGGTGCGACGCTCGTGTGCGCTTCCGACCTGCTGGGCCGGACCGTCATCGCTCCGGCCCAGCTCGGCGCCGGCCTGATGACGGCGGTCATCGGCACGCCGTACTTCGTGTATCTGCTGGTCCGCAGCCGCCGGTGAGACGTACGTCCGCTACCGGGCGCCGGCCGTGCGCAGCGCCGCCAGTGCCCGGTCCGCGTGCGCGCTCATCCGGAACTCGCTGCGCACGATCTCCAGGACACGACGGTCGGTGCCGATGACGAAGGTGGCCCGCTTGGTCGGCAGCGGTCCGAAACCCCGGGCCACGCCGAACTGCCCGCGCACCACACCCTCGGGATCGGACAGCAGCGGGAAACCGAGCGTGTGCCGCCCGGCGAACTCCCGCTGCCGTTCCACGGCGTCCGAGCTGATCCCGACGGGCCGGGCGCCGACCGCCTCGAACTCGGCGGCCAGGTCGCGGAAGTGGCAGGCCTCCGCGGTGCAGCCGGGCGTCATCGCGGCCGGGTAGAAGAACATCACCACCGGGCCCTCGCCCAGCAGGGCGGACAGGGACGTGGGGGTGCCCGTCTCGTCGGGCAGGGTGAAGTCCTCTACGACAGAACCGACTTGGATGCGGGGGGACGCGGACACAGGGGCTCCCGAGGACGCTGGTACCGGGCAGGACAGGACACGCGGGATCCTACTCGGCGGTAGCGGTTGTTGACGTGGCGCTCCAGTGGGTAGGCGCGGGCCATGAACACGCATGATCAGAACGTGCAGACAGCGGCGGCCGCGGCGGAGTTCCTGGCCGGGCAGCGGGTCACGCAGAAGCAGTGCGGAGGGTGCGGCACGGTCGTCGCCGGGGTCAACGGCCGTTACGCGTGCGGTGCTTGTGGGTGGATCAGTCACTGGTCCGACGGCGACACCCGCCTGCCAGGTGCGGCGGACGACGGGTGACCCCTTTCCGTGGCACCGCCATCAACGCCCGGGCGGTGCATATGTGGTGCGCAAGTGATGCTCTTGTGGTTCACTCGGTGGGACAGGTACGCAGAGCAGGAGGCCCGCACCCATGGCAGGACATCCGGAACACCCGCCCAGTGAACGCCTTTCCGTCACGCTGGCGCCCCCGGCCGTCTTCGCGGTCAACGAGCTGGCCGAGAGCGGGAACGTGAGCAAGGCGGACGTCATCAACCGCGCGCTGCTGCTGCTCGGCTTCGTGGAGCGCGAGCGGGCCAAGGGGCACGAGCTGATGATCCGCGGAGCGGACGGCGAACTGGAGCGCATCCACATCCTCTGAGCGTGGACTCCGCGGACGGAGCGCCCAAAACGGGATGCGGCCCCTCTCGGGAGGGGCCGCATCCCGTTTTCACGTGTGTCACAACCTGCGGGAGACGTCCTGCGCCGCCTGCTTGACCGCCGGCGCGAACGCGGCCAACTGCCCTTCCGTGACGAGGAAGGTGAGGGATGAGACCGAGACGGCGCCGACCGCGGTGCCGTCCGCGTCGAGCACCGGTGCGGCGAGGGAGCAGATGGACTCGTCCGCCTCCTCGTAGTCCGTGGCGTACCCCGCCTCGCGGATCCTGGCCAGCTCGTCGGTGAGGGCGGCGCGGTCGGTGTGGGTGCGCGGCGTGCGCGACGGCAGCCCCGTGCGGCTCAGGATGTCGGCCACCTCTTCGGGCGCGAGGTGGGCCAGCAGCGCCTTGCCCGAAGCGGTGGCGTGCAGGGGGAGCGGCGTGCCGACATCCGTGGCGATGCGGTAGGCGTGGCCCGGGTCGACCTTGTGTGTGTACGTCGCGTGGTCGCCGCTGAGCACGGCCAGGTGGACGGCCTGCCCGAGCCGCTGCTGCAGCGCGCGCAGTACCGCGTCGATGCCGACCGCGTCGTCCGCGAGCACCTGCGCGGCCAGTGAACGCAGTTGGACACCGCACCCGTAACGGCCCTCGCCGTCGGGCGCGGCATAGCCCTCCTCGACCAACGTGGCCAGAACCCGGTGGGTGGAGGCCTTGGAGACGCCGGAGCGTTCCGCGATGTCGCCCAGCCGGTGCGGGCCGTCGGCGCGGGCCACCGCGTGCAGCACCCGTAGCGCCTTGACGACGGAATTCGCGGGCTTGCTCGGTTCCATTGACCCTCCGAGGAGAAGCGGGCTATGTTGCCAATCGATCCGTACAGCGGAACGCCATTCTACTCTACGGAACGCGCTCGGGATTCTCAGCTTCTCAGGTTCTCCTCATGGTGCGAATCCGGCCGGTCGTCACACCGGCCGCCTCACATGCACCACTCTCACGCTCGTGAAAGGCGGCCGTCCATGGCTGTACACGGATCTTCCTCCGTGAGCCCGCAACGATTCGATCTCGTGGTCACGGGAGGGCTGTTGGCCGATCCCCTGCGGCCGGAGCCCGTACCGGGAGATCTCGCCGTCGTCGACGGCCGGATCGCGGCGGTCGGCGCCCCGGGCTCGTTCGCCGGTGCGGAGCGCCTGGACGCCACCGGACTGCTCGTCGCGCCGGGCCTCATCGATCTGCACACCCACGTCTACGCGCCGGGCACCGACCTCGGCGTCCCCGTGGACGCGATCGGAGTCGACCAGGGTGTCACCACGGTCGTGGACGCGGGCAGTTGTGGCAGTGACGACTGGGACGACTTCACGGAAAACGTTGTCGGGCCGGCCGCCACCCGCGTGCTGAGCTGGCTCAACATCTCCCGGCACGGACTCGTGCACGGACGCCAGGAACTCTCGCGCGGCCCGGACGACATCGACGAGGCGGCCACCGCGAAGGTGCTGCGCGCACACCCCGAACGGGCCCGCGGCATCAAAATACGTATGAGCGCCTCGGTCCTCGGCGACAGCGGCCTCGCACCCCTGAAGGCCGCGAAGCGCGTCGCCGGCCGGGTGGGCGTGCCGGTCATGGTCCACGTCGGCAACGAACCCCCGCACCTCGGCGACGTGCTCGACCTGCTGGGGGAGGGCGATGTCGTCACACACGCCTTCCACGGCAAACCCGGCGGCCTGTTCGGCAGCGAGAAGCAGGCCCGCGCCGCCGTGGCGCGCGGTGTCCGCCTCGACGTCGGCCACGGCAGCGCCAGCCTCAGCTTCGCCACCGCAGAGCGGGCCCTCGCCGCCGGTTTCACTCCGCACACCATCAGCACCGATCTGCACAACCGCAACGTCGAGGGGCCCGTGCACTCCCTCGTCATGACCCTCACCAAGCTGCTCGTGCTGGGTCTCACCCCGCAGCAGGTGATCCGCTGCTCGACCCTGCACGCCGCCCAGGTCCTGGGTGTGGAAGAGGAGTTGGGAACACTGCGGCCCGGGTCAGCGGCCGATCTGACGCTGCTGCGGCACACCGAGGAGAACACGGCGCTGACCGACGCCGACGGAGCCACCCGCACCGGCACCAGCCGGCTCAGGGCAGTCGCCGTCGTGCGCGCCGGCGACCCGCGGACCCTCCAGGCTCCGTAACCCACCGTCGTTCGCCCCACCGAACCGAACCACCGAAAGGCCCGTGCATGACCACCCCCCTGATCGAGCGGCTGGCGACGACCGTCGAGGACACCGCCCGTCCTGTCACCGACGAGGACAGGTCGGATCTGACAGCGTTCCTCCCGCTCGCCCAGGTCTACGCCGAGACGTGCGGCATCGCCTTCGACGAGACGCGTTCCCTCGCCCTCGCCGTGCACGCGCTCGCCTTCGTCCGCAGGGTCCGCGCCGCCGAGCACCTCGACGCACTCGACGACCAGCTCGCCGCCGAGGTGGCCCCCGGCCGGATGGCCGCCGTCCGGTCCCTCATCGACACCTACTGCACCCCGCGCGACTTCCCCGCCCGGGACACCGAAGTCCTGCTGCTCGCCCTGCACTTCGAGGCGGCGGCACAGCTCCAGCACCAGTCCACCGCGCAGGCATGACCGACCCCTCAGGGAGCACCGCCATGACAGTCAAGATCGTGATCGGACACCGGCTCGGCAAGGGCCAGGCGGTCGCCGACGGCATTCGCGCCGCGGGCGGCGAGCCCGTCCTCATCCCCGGCCCCGGCGCCGACATGAAGGTGGGCGACGTGATGGCCGCCGAAAGCGCGGACCTCGGCATCTCCTTCTGCGGCAGCGGCGGCGCGGGAGCCGTCACCGCCAAGGCCAAGTACGGCCACGACATCGAGTTCGGCATGCGCTCCGCACAGGCCGGCGTGACCGCCGTCGAACAGGGCCGTACCGTCCTCGGCTTCGGCTTCCTCGACAGCGAGGAGCTCGGCTTCAAGGTCACCCAGGCGCTGCTCAAGAAGCTCGGCAAGGAGGCCTCGTGAAGCAGTCCCGGCACACCCTGCGGCTCAGCGGCTCGGGACCTACCAGGGAGAAGGCGTTCGCCACGGCCATCGGCCAGGTGCAGTCCGCCGTCGGCAAGCGCACCGACGGTGTCTCCTTCCGCGTGGAACCCCTCGACCTGGAGGTCGTCTCCGCGGTGGAACACCGCTGGACCGAACGGTTCCTCGGCCTGTTCTTCCCCCGCACCCGCCAGCGCTTCGAGATCACGCTGCGCATCGAGGTGCAGGTGGCCTCACTCGACCTGGACGCCCTCGACTTCGCACTGCGCGAGGAACGGCTCTCGCCGCTCCAGCACGCACTGCACATGAGGTGACCCGATGAACGACACTCTCACCGTCCTCCTGGAATCCCTGGTCATCGGCGGCCTGATCGGCTTCGGCGCGAGCGCGGGCGTGGCCCGGATGTTCCACGCGCCGAAGGTCCAGGGCATGGGCGCCTTCCGCACCCTCGGCGAACTCAACGCCTGCCAGAACGACCCCGTCGCCCACTTCTCCTTCGGCCTCGGCTTCCTCTTCAACGCATGGTCGAGCGCGGTCGGCACCGGCGCCCTGACCGGCGACGTGGACCACCGCATCGTGCCGCACTGGACCGCGTCGGTCGCGATGACCAAGAACCGCAACCTCGCGGAGACGCTGCACAACCCCCGCCGCATGGCCCTGACCGGCACCGTCGTCGGCATGGTCCTGATCACGCTGCTCAACACCACCGCCGCCTCCATCCCGCACTCGCTGCAGGACGTCGCGGCCAAGGTGCTCGGACCGGCGTCGGAGTGGCTGATCAACCCCGTCATGCCGATCATCTTCTGGATGGCCGCCGTCGACGCGGGCCGCCGCACCGGAGCCTGGGGCACGGTCCTCGGCGGTCTCGGCCACCTCGTGATGGGCAACGCCGTCCCCGGCATCGTGCTCGGCATCGTCATCGGCAAGGGCGTCGACGACCTCGGCTGGACCAAGGTCACCAAGTCGCTGGCCGGCGCCGTGATCGTGCTGTTCGCGGCCAGTACCTTCCTGCGCGGCGCCGATCTCACCCTGCTCGAGCAGATGAAGGTCGACATCCCGCACTGGCTCATGCAGTTCCACGACGCGACCGGCACCAAGCCCCAGTGAGGCAGGCAGCGACATGACCGACCCATCAACGACCGCTACCGCCGACGCGGGCGGCATACCCCCGCAGAACTCCGGTGCACAGCCTGCCAAGGGCGGCTTCCTCACCAGGGTGCCGGGCGAGGGCAGCTTCTGGCTCTCCGAGTGGGCCTTCCCCGTCTTCGTGGCCTGCCTCGCGGCGGGAATCTTCACCGGCACGCACCTCTACTACGTCTACCACACAGGCGTGTTCAACGAAGTCGCCGTCGTCTCCATGCTCAAGGCCGGTATGGAAGGCGGCAGTTACGGAGCCGCCGCCGCGTTCGGCGCGGGATTCCTCTTCGCCCGGGTCATCGAAGGCCCGATGGTCGGCATCCTCGACATCGGCGGCTCCCTGCAGACCGGCGTCGGTATCGGCATCCCCGCCATGCTGCTGGCCGCCGGATTCACCGCCCCGCTCCAGCACTTCTGGCTCGCGATTCCCGTGGGCGCCGTGCTCGGCGCGCTGATCGGCGTCGCCATCCTCGTCATCCGCCGCGCCACGGTGAACTCCACGGGCGGCACCTCGACCTTCGGCGCCGACGTGATGATGGGCGCGGGCAACTCCGCCGGGCGCTATCTGGGCCCGCTCGTCATCATCTCCGCCGCTACCGCGTCGCTGCCCGTGGGCCTCGGCTCCACCATCGGCGCGGCCCTCTTCTACAAGTGGAAGAAGCCGCTGACCGGCGGCGCCATCATCGGCGCGATGCTCGCCGGATTCTTCTTCCCCATCTCCGGCAAGTGAGCGCCCCCACCCCCGTTCAAGGACACAGCGTGCAGACTCTCCACCAGACCCTCGGCGTCCCGCCCGCCGTCAACGCCAGCGGAAAGATGACGGCCCTCGGCGGCAGTGTCCTCGGCGACGGCGTCATCGCCGCCATGGGCGACGCGGCCCGCCAGCACGTCGTCATGGACGACCTGATCATCGCCGTCGGCCGCGAGATCGCCCGCGCCACCGGCACCGAGGA
Organism: Streptomyces sp. NPDC050264; assembly: GCF_040655895.1. Taxonomy (NCBI): domain Bacteria; kingdom Bacillati; phylum Actinomycetota; class Actinomycetes; order Kitasatosporales; family Streptomycetaceae; genus Streptomyces; species Streptomyces sp. NPDC050264. Next base: position 13,087 of record NZ_JBFAKV010000018.1, on the reverse strand, counting down.
CGGCTGCCCCACCACCGGCGCCGCGTCCGGCGTCGCCATCGCGGTCGCCGCCGTCATCGCGGGCACCGACCTGTCCCGCGTCGAGGCACTGCCCGACCCCGGCGACGCACCGTGCGAGGTGCTCCTGCCGCGCGGTCACTCCGTCCACTTCGGCGCGCCGATCCGGCAGATGATCGCCCTCGGCGGCGGCCGCCCCGTCGAGGTCGGCTCCGCGAACAAGGTCACCGCCGAGCACCTGTCGGGAGCGATCGGCCCGCGCACGGCGGCGCTCCTCTACGTCCAGTCGCACCACGCCGTGCAGAAGGGCATGGTCACCCTCGCGCAGACCGTCGAGGTCGGCCGCCGCCACGGCATCCCGGTCATCGTCGACGCCGCCGCCGAGGAGGACCTGCGTCACTGGCCCGCCACCGGCGCCGACCTCGTCATCTACAGCGGCGGCAAGGCAGTGGGCGGCCCCACCTCGGGAATGATCTGCGGCAGCGCCGAGCGGATGGCCGCGTGCCGCGCCCAGTACGCCGGCATCGCCCGCCCGATGAAGGTCGGCAAGGAAACCCTCTTCGGCCTCGTCCAGGCGCTGCGCGAGTACGGGACCGCCACCCCCGGCGGACACCGCGCGCGGATGGAGAAGCTCGCGGCACGCCTCGCCGCGCTGCCCGGCATCACGACCCGGGTCGTCGCCGACGAGGCCGGACGCGACATCCACCGCACCGAACTCACGGTGGACCCCGGGAAGGCCGGCCGCGACGCGACCGGCCTCGCGGCCGAACTCGCCGCCCACGGCATCCACTTGCGGGACCACCAGTCCCTCACCGGCCGCCTGTACATAGACCCGCGTCCCCTGCGCCCCGACGAGGAAGAGCGCCTCGTGGGACAGCTGACCGCACTGCTCGAGGGAGAAGGCCGATGACCGTCGTCGAACGCCGCCTGGTCGTCACCGAGGAGGCCGGGCTGCACGCCCGCCCGGCCGCCGCGTTCGCCCAGACCGCCGCCCGCAGCGCGGCCGAGGTCACCGTCGCCCGCGAGGACGGCCGCGAGGTACCCGCGCGCAGCGTGCTGTCGCTGATGACCCTCAACATCCGCTGCGGCGACGCCATCGTGCTGCGCGCCAGCGGCGCCGACGCCGAGTCCACCCTGGACGAGCTCGCCCGGATCGCGGCCCCCGCATGACCGACACCGCCCCCACCCTCCCGGAGGCCCCGATGAGCCCCGCCGTCGCCGACGTCATCGAACGGCTGCGCCTGGCCCGCGTCACCCCGACCGTGCGCGAGGCCGACGCAGAGACCGCCGACCGCGTCGCCCGTACCCTCGTCGACTGCGGCATCACCGCCTTCGAGTTCACCGCCACCACCCCCGGCTGGGAGGAACTCGTCGAGACCTGGTCGCGCGACGCGCCCCAGGTGACGCTCGGACTCGGCACCGTCACCTCGCCCGAGATCGCCGAACGGGCCCTGGCGGCCGGGGCACAGTTCCTCGTCAGCCCCTTCCATGTCCCCGAGGTGCGGCCCGTCGCGGACGCCGCGGGACGCCTCCTGGTCGAGGGCGGTCTCACCCCGAGCGAACTGCGCACGGCGGCCGACCGCGGCGTGGCCAAGCTGTTCCCCGCCCACGTCGGGGGCATCGCCTACCTGAAGTCGGTGCTCTCCGTCCTGCCCGGCGCCCGTGTCGCGGCGACCGGCGGTGTCACGGTCGACAACGCGGCGCAGTGGCTGACGGCCGGCGCCTTCACCGTCAGCATCGGCAGCGACCTGAGCAAGGGCGACGTACGGGCGAACGTGGCCCGGCTCATGGCGGGGATCGAGGGAATCGGCTGACGCCGCCGAGCGTTACACCCTGCGCCGTCCGATAGCACAATGGAACGGACGTACCAACGTGGGCAGGGAGTTTCGCATGACCGTGGGAACCGAGAAGGCAGTGCTGGCCGGAGGCTGCTTCTGGGGCATGGAGGACCTGATCCGCAAGCAGGCGGGAGTGGTGTCCACACGCGTCGGCTACAGCGGCGGCGACACCCCGAACGCCACGTACCGCAACCACGGCGACCACGCCGAGGCCATCGAGATCGTCTACGACCCGTCGGCCACCGGTTACCGGGACCTGCTGGAGTTCTTCTTCCAGATCCACGACCCGACGACCAGGGACCGCCAGGGCAACGACATCGGCCGCAGCTACCGGTCGGCCATCTACTACGCCGACGAGGCGCAGCGCGCCGTGGCCCTGGACACCATCGCCGACGTCGAGGCCAGCGGGCTGTGGCCCGGCAAGGTGGTCACCGAGGTGGAGCCGCTCGGCGACTTCTGGCAGGCCGAACCCGAGCACCAGGACTACCTGGAGCGCTACCCGAACGGCTACACCTGTCACTTCCCGCGGCCGAACTGGAAGCTGCCGAAGCGAGCGGACTCGGCGGCCGGCTGACCCCGCCGCCCCGCCGGGCGGTAGCGTTCTGCGGGGCAGCCGCCGGAGGGGGCCGGCCGGTGTGCCCCGGTCGGACGGTGTGCGCGGGAGGGAGCCGGCAATGGTGGAGTGGAGACGGATCGGCCGGGGTGTCCGGCAGGTTCCGGAACCCTGGGCGACACCGCTCATCTGGACCGTGGCGTACCTGGGGGCGTTCGCGCTCGTGGGTCTCCTGGGACTGCTCGGCTTCCTCGACCGTACGGGCTTCGCGCTGATGGTGCTGTCCCTGCTGGCCGGGCTCCTGGGCATGCGGGGCCGCTTCACCGCGGCCCCCGGCACCGCGCTCCTGTGCTGGACCTGCCTGAACGTGCTCGGCACCGAGCCGACCGGCGAACTCTCCTGGGCCGGACACCGGGACCCCGGCTGGATGGCATGCCTCTTCGCCGCGGCGATCATCGGGACGATCACGGGCCGGGTGCTGCACGCGCGGGCCGCGTACCGTCGCGTGACGCCGTTCGACGAACCGGCCTGAGGCCGGTTCGTCGTCCTCGAACCGGAAAACCCCCTGCCTCGGCAGGGGGTTTTCCGGTTCTTCAGCGCGGTCGCACGACCGCCGCCGGCTCAGGCACCACTCGCGTCGAGCATCCCGTCGCGCTCGACGATCTTGACGCGCTCGCGGCCGTGCGGTTCACCGAGGGCCTTCTCGGCGGAGTCGAGCTTGTACCAGCCGTCCCACGTCGTGTACCGGACGCCGCGCTCGCCCAGGAAGGCGTCGACGGCCTCGGGGGCGGGGGCGGTGGGGGTGTGCAGGCGGCCGTGGGCGTGGTCGTCCAGCAGGTTGGCGACGGTCTCGTTGGCGTCGCCCTTGGTGTGGCCGATCAGGCCGATCGGACCGCGCCGGATCCACCCGGTGACGTACGTGGACCGCAGGTGCTCGCCGGTCTCCTGGATCACGCGGCCGCCCTCGTCGGGAACGGTGCCGGAGGCGACGTCCCAGGGGAGCTTGGGCAATTCGTCCGAGAGGTAGCCGACGGCGCGGTACACCGAGGCGACGTCCCAGTCGGTGAAGGCGCCGGTCCCCTTGACGTTGCCGGTGCCGTCGAGTTCCGTGCGCTCCGTGCGCAGGCCGACGACCTTGCCGTCCTCGCCGAGGATCTCGGTGGGCGACTCGAAGAAGTGCAGGAACAGCTTGTGCGGGCGCGTGCCGATGTCGCGGATCGCCCAGTTCTCCAGGGTCTTGGCGACCATGTCGGCCTGCTTGTTGGCGCGGCGCGTCGCGATCGAGCCGTCGTCGTAGTCGATGTCCTCGGGGTTCACGATGACCTCGATGGTGGGGGAGTGGTCCAGCTCCCGCAGCTCCATGGGGCTGAACTTCGCCTGCGCCGGCCCGCGCCGGCCGAACACGTGGATCTCCCGGGCCCTGTTTGCCGCCAGGCCCTCGTGCACGTTCGGCGGGATCTCGGTCGGCAGCAGTTCCTCGGCGGTCTTGGCCAGGATGCGGGCGACGTCGAGCGCGACGTTGCCGACACCGAGGACGGCGACCTTCTCCGCGTCGAGCGGCCAGGTCCGCGGGACATCGGGGTGCCCGTCGTACCAGGAGACGAAGTCCGCCGCGCCGTACGAACCGTCGAGTTCCAGACCCGGGATGTCCAGGGCGCGGTCGGCGGTGGCTCCGGTCGAGAAGACCACGGCGTCGTAGAAGCTGTGCAGATCGTCGAGGTCGATGTCCCGGGGGTAGTCGACGTTGCCGAAGAGGCGGATCTGCGGCTTGTCGAGAACCTGGTGCAGGGCGGTGACGATGCCCTTGATGCGCGGGTGGTCGGGTGCCACGCCGTAGCGGATCAGGCCGAAGGGGGCGGGCATGCGCTCGAACAGGTCGATGGACACGCCGGGTTCGGCGGCCACTGCGGACTTCAGCAGAGCGTCGGCGGCGTAGATGCCGGCGGGGCCCGCTCCGACAATGGCGACCCGCAGAGGGCGAGGCATGTTCAGGTTCCCTTCGAAGGAAAGCGGAGTACTCCGAACAATCTTAAAGTAAGGCAAGCCTTAGTTTGCAGGCGGGTCCGGTCTATGGGCTCATAAGGCCGAGTTATGGGGTGCCATAGGGAGGCTTGGCCTGGTTCGGAGCGGCTCGCCCTGGTCCGCAGATGGCTGTTCACCCGTGCGTTGCAGGTCCGCGGTCGCACCCGGGAAGCGGCCGGGACTCGGCGGCGCCGAATGTGCTTGTCCGGGCCGTCGCCCCGGGCCTACCGTGCCGAGGTGCATCTCTTCTCGCGCTCATGGGCGGCTCTGCGTACGGCGGTCGCCGGTCTTTCCGATGCGGAGTTCGAGCAGCCGTCCGGCTGTGCCGGCTGGCTTGTACGGGACCTGGTGTGCCACCTGGTCATCGACGCCCAGGACGTTCTGATCACCCTGGTCACGCCCGCCGGCACCGCCCCGACCGTGGACGCGGCCGGCTACTGGGAGCTCGCCGCCGAACCCCCGACCGGTGACGACCCGCTCGACGCGCTGATTCCTCGGCTGGCCGCGGCGTACGGCGAGCCGCGGTGGCTGAAGTTCCACCTCGACGATGTCGGTTCCGCCGCGGGCCGTGCCGCCGAACTCGCCGATCCCGCCGCCTGTGTCAGTACCCAGGAAAAGGTGCTGACCGTCGGCGACTACCTGTCGGCGTACGTCCTCGAATGGGCCCTGCACCACCTCGACCTCGTCGCGCACCTGCCGTCCGCCCCGCAGCCGCCCGCCGAGACCCTCGCGGCGGCCCGCGCCTCGCTGGAGGAGATCGGCGGCGCCGCGTTCCCGGCCTCGTTCTCCGACGCGCAGGCCCTGCTGATCGGCACGGGGCGCCGCGCGCCGACGGAGGCGCAGGCGGCCGCGCTCGGCGCATACGCGGCGCGGCTCCCGCTCATTCTCGGCTGAGGTTGAGCCGCAGCCCCGTGATGAGGAGTTCGACCAGGCGGCGCGCGTCGTAGCGCTCGTCACTGTCCGCGCCGATGCAGAGGTTCCCGACGCCGCGCATCAGCTGGTACGTGTCCATGCCCGGGCGGATCTCGCCTGCGGCCGCCGCGGCTTCGAGCAGCTCGGTGCAGACGGGCAGGAGCCGGTCGAGGAAGTGGGCGTGCAGCGCGTCGAAGCCGGTGTCGTCGGACTGCAGCACGGCGGCGAGCCCGTGCTTGGTCACCAGGAAGTCGACGAAGAGGTCGACCCAGCGGGCCAGTGCGGCGTGGGGGCTGGGGCAGCTCGCCAGGAGGGAGGGGCCGGCCTCGGCCAGGGCCTCGATCTGATGCCGGTACACGGCGATGATGAGGTCCGCCCGGGTCGGGAAATGCCGGTAGATCGTGCCCATCCCGACGCCGGCCCTGGCGGCGATGGCGCGCACGGGAACCTCCACCCCCGAGGCCACGAAGGCCGCCGCGGCGGCGTCGAGCAGGGTCTCCTCGTTGCGCCGCGCGTCCGCCCGCTTGGGCCGGGCCGTCCGTTCTGACCTTTCGTCGCTGTCCTGCACCGCGCCGTCCTCTCCGCCACTGCGAGATCGTCCACTGCGAAATCATCGTCCTTGCTAAACGGAACACGGCTCCGTATTGTTAGCGGAGCAAGGTTCCGTTTACCGGATGATGTCAGAGCAGGGGCCCGAGGACCAAGTCGTGCCCCGGTTCGCCATGGAGGAATGCCTCATGCAGTACCGCACCTTGGGCCGCACCGGCGTGCAGGTCAGCTCTCTCGCGCTCGGCGCGATGAACTTCGGCACGATCGGACGCACCGCTCAGGACGAGGTCACCGCCCTCGTCGATGCCGCCCTCGACAGCGGGATCAACCTCATCGACACCGCCGACGTGTACAGCGGCGGCGAGTCGGAGGAGATGGTCGGCAAGGCGATCGCCGGCCGCCGCGACGACATCGTGCTGGCCACCAAGGCGGGCCTGCCGATGGACGACGGGCGCAACCACCGGGGCGGCTCGCGCCGCTGGCTCGTCACCGAGCTGGACAACAGCCTGCGCCGACTCGGCGTCGACCATGTCGATCTTTTCCAGATCCACCGCTGGGACCCGGCCACCGGCGACGAGGAGACACTGTCGGCGCTCACCGATCTGCAACGGGCGGGCAAGATCCGGTACTTCGGCTCCTCGACCTACCCCGCGTACCGCATCGTGCAGGCGCAGTGGGCGGCCCGCGACCACCACCTGAGCCGCTATGTCACCGAACAGCCCAGCTACTCGGTCCTGCAGCGTGGGATCGAGTCCCACGTCCTGCCGGTGACCGAGGAGTACGGACTCGGGGTTCTGGTGTGGAGCCCGCTGGCATCGGGCTGGCTGTCGGGGGCGGTCCGCGCGGGCCGCGACGTCACCACCAACCGTTCGACGTTCATGCCGCAGCGCTTCGATCTCACCGTCCCGGCCAACCGGGCCAGGCTCGACGCCGTCGAGCGGCTCGCCGGGGTCGCCGACGAGGCGGGTCTGACGATGATCCAGCTCGCGCTCGGATTTGTGACCGCGCACCCCGCCGTGACCAGCGCGCTCGTCGGTCCGCGCACGATGGAGCACCTGCACACGCAGCTCGCCGCCGCGGACACCGTGCTCTCGGCCGACGTACTCGACGCGATCGACGAGATCGTCGCTCCCGGCATCGACCTCGCCCCGGAGGAGAAGTCGGACACGCCGCCCGCTCTGCTCGACGCGTCGCTGCGGCGCCGCTGACCGCACCTGTGCGGGTGTGTTCGGGGCTCTGGTCCGGCGACGGAGCCCGCGCATACGGTTCCGGTATGAGACACGTGGACACCCCTGGTGCAGCCGTGGTCACCGGCGCCTCCCGCGGGCTCGGGGCCGTGATCGCCCGGCGTCTCGCGGCCGACGGACATTCCGTCGCCGTCGTGTACCGGTCGGGAGCCGAAGCGGCACGCGCCGTGGTGAAGGAGATTCGCGCGGCGGGCGGGGCCGCGCGGGAGTTCGCCGCCGACGTGACGGACGAGACCGCGGTCACGGGACTCGTCGCGGACGTCACCGCCCGCCTCGGCCCCGTCGCCACGCTCGTCGTCAACGCCACCGGCCCGCAGCCCACGCAGGATCCGGCCGCGGTGACGTGGCAGGACCACCTCGCCCAACTGGCCTTCTTCGTCAAGAGCCCCACTCTGCTGATGCAGGCGGTGCTGCCGTCGATGCGGGAGCGAGGCGGTGGCCGGATCGTCCAGATCGGCTCGGACGTCACTGAACGCGTGCTCCCCGAGATGTCGGCCTACACGGCGGCCAAGGCCGCTCAGCACAGCCTGACCGAGTGCTGGGCCCGCGCGCTCGGTCCGGAGGGGATCACCGTCAATACGGTGGCCCCGGGCTGGATCCCGGTCGAGCGGCACGCCGGCGCCGCGCCCGAGGCACTGGCCGCCTACGCCGCCGAGGTCCCCCTGCGCCGCACGGGAGACCCGGACGATGTCGCCGCCGCCGTGGCCTACCTCGTCTCACCGGAGGCGGCCTTCGTCACGGGCGAGCGGGTCAGGGTCAACGGCGGTCACACACTCGGCTGAGCCGGGGGACAGGGAAGAGGGGCCAGGATCTCCTGGCCCCTCTTTCGCCTCCGGTCCCTGTGGTGCGGGGCCGGTCAGCCGGACAACGTCCTTGCCAGCGCGGCCAGTCCGTCGCGGTAGATGGTCTCGAACAGCGTGATCGCCTCGGCATCGGTGACGCCGTCAGGGGTGAACGTGCCCGACCACTCCACCCGGGATCCGTCCGCGCCGCGGTCGACGACCCGCAGGGTCGACCGGTACTGCCGGACGGGGAACGGGGCCCGCTCGATCGAGTAGCTGTAGGTGCGGTCCGCCTCGTCGAAGGCTTCGAGGCGTTCGACGATGACGCCGCCCTCGGCGTTCGTCAGCGTCCGCACGCGGCCGCCCTCGCCCGGCAGGCTCTCCGTGATGTACGGCAGCCAGTCGGGCAACGAGCCGAAACCGCCGATGAGTTGCCACACGTGGTCGGCGTCGCGCGGTACGTCGAGGGTGACGGATGCCGCGGTCACGACGCGTCCTTCACGGGCACCGGCGCCTGGTGCGCGATGACGTTCCGGTCGCGCAGGGACTTCCAGAAGGCGTACGGGACGTCCTGGGCGAGAGCGCCGAGGTCCTCGGCGATGCGGGCGGGCCGCGTCGCGCCGGGGATGACCGCGGCGACGGCCGGGTGGGCGAGTACGAACTGGAGCGCGGCGGACTTGATGCCGATGCCGTGCTCCTCGGCGAGGGCCTTGATGAGGCCGACCTTCTCGACGATGTGGGCGGGCGCCTCGGCGTACTCGAAGTGGCTGCCGCCCGCGAGGATGCCGGAGCTGTAGGGGCCGCCCACGACGATGTCGACGTCGTTCTCGGCGGCCGCGGGCAGCAGGCGCTGCAGGGCGCGCTCGTGGTCGAGCAGGGTGTAGCGGCCGGCGAGCAGGAACGCGTCGGGGCGCGGCTCGTCCAGGTCCAGGGTCATCTCCAGCGGCTCGACCTTGTTGACGCCGAGGCCCCAGGCCTTGATGACGCCCTCCTCGCGCAGCCGTGTCAGGGCACGGAACGCGCCGGTGCGGGCGCTCTCGTACACGTTCACCCACTCGTCGCCGTAGAAGTCCTGGGCCACGTCGTGCACCCAGACGATGTCGAGGCGGTCCGTCTTGAGGCGCTTGAGGCTGTCCTCGACGGAGCGCAGCGTGGCGTCGGCGCTGTAGTCGTTGACGATCTTGTTGGGGCGGCCGTGCTCGAACAGGGCGCCCTTCTCGCCGAGTTCACGGCTCGCGGGGTTCTCGACCTCGTCGAGGATGACCCGGCCGACCTTCGTGGACAGTACGTACTCGTCGCGCGGCTGCTGGGAGAGGACGTCGCCGAGGCGGATCTCCGCGAGGCCGGCGCCGTACAGGGGCGCGGTGTCGAAGTAGCGGATGCCCTGGTCCCAGGCGGCCTGGACGGTCGCGGCCGCCTCTTCGTCGGGGATGGCGCGGAACATGTTGCCGAGCGGTGCGGTGCCGAAGCCGATGCGGCCGGGCAGCAGGGAGCGGATGCTCATGGTGGTGCCTCAATCTGTACTGCGTGGGGGTGTTCGGGGGGTCAGTTGAGGGTGTCGGGGTCCGGGCCCGTGCGCAGGCCCCGGTCCGAGGCGGCGAGGGCGTCGATCTCCTGCGGGTCGAGCTCGAAGTCGAAGACGTCGAGGTTCTCGCGGATCCGGGCCTCGGTGACCGACTTGGGGATCACCACGTTGCCGATCTGGAGGTGCCAGCGCAGGACCACCTGGGCCGGGCTCTTGCCGTGCCGCGCGGCGATCGCGGTGACGGCGTCGTCCTTCAGGACGGCGCCCTGGGCGAGCGGGCTCCAGGCCTCGGTGGCGATGCCGTGACGGGCGTGGAAGTCGCGCAACTCCCGCTGCTGCAGGCCCGGGTGGAGTTCGATCTGGTTGACGGCCGGGACGACCGAGGCGCTGCCGAGCAGGCGCTCGAGGTGGGCGGGCTGGAAGTTGGAGACGCCGATGGCGCGGGTGCGTCCGTCGGCGAGCAGCTTCTCCAGCGCGCGCCAGGTGTCGAGGTAGAGGTCGCGGGCCGGGGTCGGCCAGTGGATGAGGTACAGGTCGACGTGGTCGAGGCCCAGCTTGTCCAGGGAGGCCTCGAAGGCGGCGAGCGTGGCGTCGTGGCCCTGGTCGGCGTTCCAGAGCTTGGTGGTGATGAACAGCTCGTCGCGCGCGATGCCGGAGTCGGCGAGCGCCCGGCCCACGCCGCGCTCGTTGCCGTAGATCGCGGCGGTGTCGATGCTGCGGTAGCCGGCGTCGAGGGCGGTGGCCACGGCGGCGGTGGTCTCCTCGTCGGGGACCTGGAAGACACCGAAGCCGAGCTGCGGCATGGTGACGCCGTTGTTGAGGGTGACGGTGGGGATGCTGGGCATGTGGTCGTCCCTTGTCTTTGTCGTTCGTCCCGTGCCGCGACAGTGCGAGGAGGGCCTTACAAGCGACAACAATAATTGCACACGCGGGTTAATTGCAAACGCGGGATAGTGGCGTATGCCTCATCCGGCGACAGCGCCTCGCCGGGCCCCTCTCACGTCATGCGATCCACGCGGTGCAGCCCCAGAGTCAGCTGGTCGAGGACGGTGTCGGGGTCCAGGTCGTACGCCTTCGCGGCGGTGCCGACCCCCAGTTCGGCGGCGCGCGTCATCGCCCACAGCAGCGCCCAGTACGCCGTCACGTCGTCCTCCAGCCGTGCCTGCAGCCGCGCGACGGCGCCGGCCAGCGTCGCCTCGGACGCCGGGTCGTAGCCGTCCTGCAGCGAGCCGCGCAGCAGCGCCACGGCCTCCAGTACGGCCGGGGGACGGGAATGGCTCTCAACGGTCATGAGGTGTGCCCTTCCGTGCAGCGACGGGACCGCGGTTCCACGCGGGTTTCTTGCCTTCGGCCCCTGCCCTCGACCGGCGCGGTGACGCCTCGCCTCACCCGAGTGGCCCAACGCTCCTGGAGGGGAGCCGGGGCAGTCCTGACGCCGACGGCCGCCGCGGGCGGATCGAAGCGGATGAAATGTGGTGAAGAGGGCGTTGCGGATTCTTCACATCGTCGGGACGGTGGACGTGACGCTCAGGGGCAGTCGAGTAGGGACGCCGCGAGGAGGACGCTGCCGATGCTAGTTGTCGCTCTTTTGCTCTTGCCGGCCATGGGGCTCCTGATGATCGCCATGGACCGCATCGAGGACCTGCTGAACGAGGAGGCGCGGCCGGACACCGGCCGACGCGTCTGGCACCTGCGCCTCGTTCCCGGAGGAGGACGCACGGGACGTCACCGAACGCCCGCCTCCGAGCACCACACCACGGCGGCCTGAGGCCGACGGAACACGCGAGTGCCCCCGGATCGCGGGGCACTCGTGCAGGACGAAGGAAACGCGCACCGGAGGTTGGGGATCGTGCACGCATGTGAGGAGAGCGGCGAGGCGCTGCGGGGCAGCGGCTCGGACACCGCGGCCCACGCGAGGGACCTGGCCCGCAGATTCCTGCGGGACGCCGCGCCCGACGACAGCGTCGCCGCACAGGACGTCCTGCTGGTCGTCTCCGAACTCGTCACCAACGCCGTACGGCACGCGGGGGGCCTGGCCGGCTTCCGGCTCCGCACCGGCCCCGGGACCGTGGAGGTGTCGGTGCGTGACCACAGCCATGAGACGCCGCGTCGCGGACCCGACGACGTGACGCGCCCCGGCGGCTTCGGCTGGCCGCTGGTGCGCCGGCTCGCGGACCGGGTCGACGTCCACCCGCACCGCGGCGGGAAGACCATCACCGCGGTGCTGCCGCTCTGACCCGATGGAGCGGCCACGACGCGGAGTGACCGCGTGAACCGGGGGAAGGCGTGCGGGCATGACCGTACTGAGGAAAGCCGCACGTCCGATGCTCGCTTCGGTCTTCGTCACCGGCGGGCTGTCCACGCTGCGCGATCCGGCGCGCGTCGCGCCCGCCGCGGAGCCGGTGGCGGTGCCCGTGGCGGCCCGCGTACCGCGACTCCCCGAGGACCCCGAGCAACTGGTCAGGATCAACGCGGCCGTGCAGATCGGGGCCGGGGTGATGCTGGCGGCCGGGAAGTGGCCGCGCGTCGCCTCCTTGGCCCTCGCCGGCTCTCTCGTGCCGACGACGATCGCCGGTCACGCCTGGTGGAAGGAGAAGGACCCTGAGCAGCGTGCGCGGCAGCGGACGCAGTTCATGAAGAACCTCTCCCTGTTCGGCGGCCTGCTCATCGCCGCGGCCGACACGCACGGAAAGCCGTCGGTGGCCCATCGCGCCCGAGGCGCCGCGGCGAGTGGCCGCAAGAACGCGGGGCGCGCGCAGCGGGAGGCCGCACACACACTGCGAGGAGCGTCCGACACCCTTCGCGCGCTTCCGTCGAACGCACGACAGGCCGTCGCCGAGCACCTCTGAGGCGGGCCGCCGAGAAAGGAAGGTTTCTCTCGTGACCACATTTGTCATCACCATCCCGGGCACGTTCCTGCGCGAGGCGGACGAACGCGCGCGGGCCGACATCGCCCGACGCCTGCGCCCGGCGGACCCGAACCAGACGGAGCTGGGCCGCGAGGAGGACCTCGACCTGCTCACCGTCAACGACGACAACACCTTCAGCATGCGCCTGGAAGTGACCGCGGGCGCGGGCGAAGAGGCCCAGCACAAGGCCGAGCGCACCGCCGCGGACGCGCTGCGCGCCGCGGGATTCACCGAGGACGAGGCTCCGCTGGGGCCGCCGGCCGTCACCGGTATCGACAATCCCGCCTGACACCGTCGCGGTGCCGCCCCGTCGCGGAGCCGCCCCGGCGCGGCTCCGCACACGGAACGGTCGCCGATCGGGTGATGTGCGGGCGTGGGGCGGTGCGCGGTGCCGGTTTGAGGTACACGCAGCGTATGAGTCCTTCATACGTCCTGGCTGCCGGCGGCGGTTCGCAGTGGTGGTTCGTCATCGTCGGTGTCCTCATCGTGCTCGCGCTGCTCGCCCTGCTCTGGAGCAGCCGGCGCCGCCTCGCGCGTCGCCCCGAGCCGCCCCAGGCACCACAGCCCCGCGCCGACTCCTGGGAGGACCCGCACGACGAACACGGGACCGGTCACGGCCCTGACGCACGCTGACACACCGCGGCGCCCGCCCCCGGCCGGGGGGGGGGGCCGCGCCGGCGTCTCAGACCTGCGGCCGTCGGGCGGCGGGCGCCTCCGCGGGGGTCTGGTCTTCGCCGCGGTGGTTGTTGGGCC
>NZ_JBFAKV010000017.1:155845-192757 GCF_040655895.1 Streptomyces sp. NPDC050264 | reverse complement strand
TCGTTGTGCAGAGCCGTCCAACTCACGGTCATCGCCGTTAGGTTGGAAAGGGCTCACTGCATCAAGAGTGACCACTTCCGGTGCGAATCGGGACAACCTCCCACGCTCAAATGGCGATCGGCGCGACACCCTTCCGTGGGGCTCCCACACGCGGACCGGTCTCGTAGGGATGAATGCAGACATTCGAACCGGCACAGCTCTGGAGCCTCCACGAGACGTCCACAAACGAAATCCAATAGATCGGAACTGCACCCGATGTGAAAGCCTCGGCGAGTTGCTCGCTTGCCCCGGAGCCGGGGCCTCCACAAGGCGGACACGGGCAGGTACACGGGGGCGTCCATGGCACGGGATGCGTGGGAGCAGCTGAAGGCGAATGCCCCGATCAGCAGTCGCCCCAGGTGCAGTTGGAGACGGCAGCGCTGCCCATGCAGAACGGCGACCTCAAGGTGAGGCACAGCGACCTGGCCATGATCGGCGGCCAGGTGCACACGCCGGACGACAACTTGTGGGACGAGGCCCGGCTCAACCACGTGTCGAACCGGTGGGACGAGCGCGGCGGCGACCCGGGCAAGAAGAACCCAGGCACGCCGGAGCAGGCGACGAGACGATGTCGGACGACCAGCGATTCGCCTACGCCGGTATGGGCGGCGTCGGCAAGAAGGCGTCCTGCAAGTCGACGAACCATCCCGAGCAGGACCTCTACGCGGTGGTCCAGGCCCTGGCCCTCGCGTCCGGCGTCGACGACGAAGCCGCGATGAAGAAGCTGATAACCGGCTACACCAAGGCCGTCGAACGGTCCGCGACGTGCCGGTGAGCCCTGCCGACTGTACGGCCCTCAGCTCGCGGCCGGCGTAGGCGTCTCGTCCGCCTTGATGCCGAACTTGACGTCGTCACCGTCGACCGACGTCACCGTGACCGTCACGCCCAGCGTGCTGCCGTCGGACGCCGTGAGCTTGCAGCGGGTGGTCTTGCCCTTCTTGCCGACGAGGTCCTCGGGGCACGTGATGTCCGGCTTCGCCTGGCCTGTCGAGGCGGCGAGCTGCTGCGCGACCGTGTCGGCCAGCTTGCCCTTGGACACCTTGGGGTCGGAGCTGCCCACGCTGACCGAGCCCGCGCAGCCGACGAGCAGGGCGCCTGCGGCTACGGCCGAGAGGCCCCACGTGACGGCGGAGAGGCGGGACTTGATCATGGTGGTTCCATTCCAGGTGGCCAGGCAGGCGAAGGCATGGGGACGCGCGGCACATTCGGCGGCCCGCGGCGCGCTCAGCATAGGGCGCATACAGGGCACACACTTGACGCATTTCATCCTCTACCCGGCAGATCGCGATGCTTCATGGAGTCTTCGCCTCGCCACCAAACGATCTTCACTCTCAGCACTCCAGGGCAAGCACAGTTCACAGGAGCACATGAAATCCGCAATAATCCGGGCCATGGAGCAACTGCTAATGATCCTGGCGAAGGTGGCCTTCTTCGCCGCCATCGTGGGGATGTTCACCCTCGTCATCAGAGCGTTCGTCCGCAGCAACAAGGAAGACAAGCGCACCAGAGAGGGCTGGGCCGAACTTTCGCGCGTCGCGGCGAACCGTGGTTGGACGTACGAACAGCGAGCACGCGGACGGGCCACCGAATATTGCGGTGTGGGCCCCATGCCGGGCAGCGGCTCGAACCTGACTGCATGGCACTACATCACAGGGGATTTTCGCGGACGCTCCTTCAAATGCTTCGAGTACCGCTACTCGAACCCCCTATCGGGCAGCAGTGGCGTCGGAGAATCAAAGAAGCTCACCATTGAGACGGTCATCCTGGTCACAGCGCCCGGCTCAGGGCCGTTCATGCAGATCGGGCGCCCAGGCAAGCTGGACACAGTGCTCGGACGGGGGCCCAGGACACTGCTCGGCGTGCCGGAATTCGATGAAAAGTTCCGCCTTGACACCCGAGACGAATCTTTTGCCCGGAACATTCTGGACGACACGTTCATGGCCTTCCTCCTCTCGGATCCGCGTGCCCAGAAGTCCCCGATCCGGGTGCGCGACGACGAGTTGTTCACTTGGTACGCAGGCACCCTGTCACCGCAGGCCCTCGAAGAGAGGTTGAACTACCTGTGCGATGTGCTCGACCGGATTCCCGCTCAGGCCTGGGCAGCAGCCTGACGACGGAGAGTGCCCCTTGTCCCGGAGCATGGTTCCGCCGGGACAAGGGGCACTGCGCATATGTGGGCGGCTATTCCGCCCGAGCCGGAGACTCATCGGCCGGACGCACTGTCCGCAGGAATTCCTTGTAGTCCCCGATAACCTCGTCCAGTTGGTTCTGCTTTGCCGTGAGTACGATTTCGATCACTGCGCGCTGAGCCGGATTCCGGACATCTTCCATGCCCAGGTACACCTGACTCTGGCACAGCTCGATCGGCTCTCCCCGCAGCGTGGTGGAGAGAACGAGGTTCTGCACGATTCCCGGGGCATCTGTGAGGCCTGGGAGATCCGGCGTGCCGATCTCGGCCTTCTTTAGGACGCGTACGGGGCCGCCCTGTTCCAGCCGCGGCACCGATTCGTCGGCGATCTGCGACATGGTGGTGGCGTCATTGCGCATCCCACCTGAGATGGTGATGTTCGCCGTGAATCCGCCGTCGATGGACGCGGGGTGGAGCGCAACGAAGGCTACGTTCGGCGCTCCCACTTCGTTCGGCGGTGCCGCCTGCCATCCGTCCGGCAACGAAAAAGTGATCTTGACCGGCAACGTGGCCGTCATGGTGGATCCAATCCCTCGGTGAACTTCGACTCCGGCTAGAGCCAACTGCCGACCGTGTGGTCCCAGGCATCGCCCACAGCGTCGGCACCGTCGCCGAGCGCATCGGTCACCTTGCCGGTATCGACGGACACATTGAAACCGACCTTTCCACCGATACCCAAACCGGCTCCGACCTCGCCACCGATGGTGAACTTGCCGTTCTTCATTCCAAGGTCCGCCTTGGCTTCGGCGCCCACCCCCGCCCAGGCCTCGCCGGTCACACCGGCGCCCACGCCGGCGACATCGGCGGAAGCCGACCCCGTGGCCTTGGCTCCGGCGAATGCCTCGGCACCTGCGTGCAGTCCATCCTTACCGGCGGAGAGCTTCGCCTGGGCGTCCGCACCGACGAATGCCTTGCCCTCGCTCTGCAGAGCTGCGTAACCGTATTCGACGTTGCCGCTCGCGGATGCCTGAGCGAGGTACGCGGTCCCGGCGACTCCGGCCTGCAGTTGCCCGTTCGTGATGCTCGCGCCGACGGAACCGTCCACGCCGAGCGCCGACACGTCCGCCGCGTACTTCCCCTTGAAACCACCCCCCGAGAAGTCACCGGACGCCAGGTTCTTCGACCACAGACTGCCCTTGTCGGACCACTCGGCAAGCTTGATGCTCACCTCGGCCTTCTTGCCTGGTGTCGCGTCACCGTCCTCGGACTCGGCCGGCTTGTTGCGGAAGTACCAGTTGCCGTCCTCGTCCTTACCCCACACCTTCTCCGTGTGGCGAGGATTCTCCTGGGTGCCGAACCACGTCTTGCGTTCCCTGGCCCACGCTTCGGGCGCAATGGCGCTCTTGCCGACCCCGTGATCCTCGGCCCACTTCTTGACGTCCACCCCACTCCTGACCGCCACCAGCCAGTCAGGGCTGTCCTTGGCGCTCCCTGCGAGGCCGGTGAGCTTCTTGCCGAGTCTCTCGGCCTCTTCCTTGAGCTGCTTGCGTGCGGCGCTCAGGGTGGTCTCGGCCGCTTCGTGACTCCCGGTCTTCCACTGATCGATCGCCGTTCCGGCCTGCCCCTGGGCCCAGGTCAGGGTGGACGCGTAGGAGTGGATGGCCTTGGCGGCGCTGGACATCGCATCGCTGGCGAAGTACCAGTTGGTCTTCTCCTTACCCAGGGTGGGCCAGAAGGCATCGCTGGCCTGACCCACCCAGCCCTTGATGCGCACGTCGCGCAGTCCGTCACCGATCTTCTCGAACGTGCCCGACCACTTGTTGAGCGTCGTCTCGAAGCCACCGATCTTGCCGGCGTCCCCCGGGATGAGGTCCTTCGGGTCGTTCGTCGACCCGAGTGCGCCTGCCATGTCTACGACATCCCCGTTCCTGTCATGTCCCCATGCCTACGCCACGCGTATGTACGGGCCTTAAGCCAGCGCCGTCTTGACGGACTTGACCGCGCCACGGATCGCCTCATCCGTGTCCTCGTAGTCACCGTTGGCCTTGTCCAGACCGCCCGCCAGGGTCGCCGCGCAGTCGGCCAGGAAGCCGGATCCCGACTCCCACGTCGCGCAGAACGTCACCAGTGCCGCGCCGGCGTCGTCATCCTCGATGGCAGTGGCACCATCGGAAAGGTCACCCAGGTCCACTTTCTTGACTGGTTTCAGGACGTCCAGAATGTCCTTCGCACCGTGCTTGAGGACACCTGGTCCCACTCCGAGATCACCAGCCACGACAGCTCCCCGTTTTCCAACTCCGCCTGGTCACAGGCGTATCAGCGCTGAGTTAATGAACGCTATCAGCGCAAACACACGCGCAAACGCGCCCTCACCACCCCTTCACGACTCCGCCCCGATGCCGCGACAGTCATTTCGAGCGAGGTCGGCACAAGTCGAAAACCCGCCAACCCTTGAGAGGTCGCCGGTTGCATGCGGAAGGGGCAGCAGCCGGTGACTCGTGCGCCCCGTTCGAGATCAGCAGGCCCCGCCCCGCGCCGTCACAGCCAGTCGATACCCCAACTCCCGATAACTCCCGCTGCTTTCGCCCCCCGCGATCCCCGGCGGCGTGTGGTCCAGCTTCTTGTCGCGGGAGTTCTCCACGTGGAGGCAGAAGGCCTTCTCCGTGCCGTTCGCCTGGACCGTGAAGTCTCCGGCGGTGTCCGCGTCTCCGGACACCGGTGACGCGCCCACGCTCGATTCCGGGGCGCCGCCGCCTCCGTAGCGGATCACCCTGTCCTCGATGAGCGTCGCGTAGTCGTCGAAGTAGGCGTTGTCGTGGATCAGCGTGTCGACGCGGTACCAGTAGCCGTCCAGGTTGTCCGTCGTCTGCTGCACGGCGCTCGTCAACTCGTCGTGGCTCCATCGTGAGTTGCTGTCCAGCGCCAGTGCCTGCGCGCCTTGCCACACGCCCCACAGAGACATCGCCAGGAACAGGACCCGCGCCGTCACGAAGGCCGACGTGGGCAGCTCCCCGCCCGACGGATAGGTGCGGCGGCGGATCGAGCGGACCCAGTCCGCCCTGACGCATGCCATCGCGATCAGCAGGGCCGACAGAGCGAAGAGCAGCAGTGCCAGGCCCGTCACGCGCCGCGATCCGCCCCCCTGCGCCGCGCGTCCCGTACCGCCACCGCCCCGCCCGCGAGGCCCAGGACCACCACTACCGCGCCGACCGCCGCATAGGTTCCCAGGCGGGAGTTGCGTTCGTCGGCGGTTTCGCCGAAGTGGACGGTGGCGAGGTCGGGGGGCTCGACGTTGGCGGCGGCCGTGTCGGGCTTCGGGGACTCGATCGGGTTCTTGGGGTCGGCGATTTCGGTGACCGCCCTGACCGGGTCGACGACACCCCAGCCCACCCGGTTGTCGTGGCCGGGGATGGAACGCTCCGCCGTCTCCTCGATCTGAGCGACGATCTGTTGTGCCGTCCACTCCTTGTGGTGCTGCTTGAGGAGCGCGGCCACGCCTGCCACGTACGGGGCCGAGAAGCTCGTGCCGTTGTCTGAGCAGTGGCCGCCCTTGGGGACGGTGGAGATCATGTCGACGCCGGGGGCCGCCACGCCGACCTGGTTACCGGACTGCGAGAAAGATGCCCGCTCGTTGTTGCGGTCCGAGGCCGCGACCGCCAGGACTCCCTTGTAGGAGGCGGGGTAGGTCGCTTTCTGGTTGCCACCGAGGCCGTCGTTGCCCGACGAGGCGACCACGACCACCTTGTGCTGCAGGGCGTTGTTGACTGCCTGTTCCAGCTTGGAGTCGGGGGCCAGCGCCTTCTCCGTGTCCTGGGAGATGTTGATGACGTCGGCCCTGGCCTGCACCGCGTAGTTGATCGCCGTGGCCAAATCGTTGGAGTCGCCGTGGCCCTCGGCGTCGTTCTGCTTGATGGGGATGATCGTGGCGTCGGGGGCCAGGCCCACGAAACCCGTGTTCTTCTCGTCCTTGCGGGCGGCGATGATGCCGGCGACGCGGGTGCCGTGGCCGACCGTGTCCGTGGTGCCGTGCTCGTTGCCGCGGTCCTCGATCTTCTCGCCCTTGTCGTCCTTCGGGGGGAGGAAGTTGCGGCCCGCCGACACTTGTACGGCGTTGGTGAGTTGGGGGTTCTTCGTGTCCACGCCGGTGTCGATCACCGCCACCCGGACGCCCTTGCCTGTCGCGCTCTCCCACAGTTCGTCGAGGTTGACGCGCTGCAGCGACCAGGGGCGCCCCTTGTAGTCCTTCCCGCCGAACGTGCACTCCCCGCCGTCCGCCGTCGCCGGCGCCGCCGGCAGCGCGAGTACCGACACGGAAGCCGTCAGTGCCGTGGCCGCGACCAGCGCGCCCGGGCGCCGCAGGGCCCGCCTCAAGTGAGTGAGGTGCGTCAGCCTCACGTGCTCCACCTGCTCCACGTTCTCTGTACTCGGCATCAGTTGGTGGCCTCTCCCCGTTCCCATCGCGCCCGGTCGCCGCTTACGAACCCTGCGGCTGGCCGGCGTCCGGCTTGGACAGGCGCGGCCCGGTGGGCAGGAACGCGGACCAGGTCATGGGGATCGGCTGCGGTGTCACCTTGTCGTAGCCGAGCAGTTTCTGCGTGATCTGCGTTTCGTTCTCCAACGCCTTGCGCTCCTTGGCGGAGGTGCCAACGCTGCTGTCGCTGCTCGTGCTGTCGGCGTTGGACTGCAGCGCGTAACGCAGGCCGGTGTCGGTGACCAGGAAGATGCCGCCCGCCTTGGTCTCCGTGCCCTGGATCTGACGGAAGACCTGACCGGAGCCCGGCGTGACGTACGCGCTGGAGGAGCCGGTCGGCAACTCGTGCGGGAAGTCGGTGCCGACCCAGGTGGAGAGCGTCGTGCCGTCGGCGCCACCGACCTTGCGCAGGACGTTGCAGACGGTGTTGCGGCCGCTGATCGCGCTCGCGCCGTCGTTCACGGTCTCCGGCTGGTACATGGGCCACTTGGCGCTCTCGGCCTCGAACGGCACGCTGGTCGGGACGGCGGCGGGGTTCACCTGTTGCGCCTGGTCGGACTGGTTGACGTCGACGAGCTGCTGGCTGTTGAGCAGCAAGCGTGAGGTGAACTCGGAGATGCGCGCGACCTTGCCCTGCAGCACCACGTAGTACTGCGTCTTCGTGCCGTCGAGCGACTTGAGGACCGTGCCGACCTTGTCATACTTGGCGTTGCCGGTACCCACGACCGCGTTTGCGGTCTGGCCGGGGTTGCCGGGGACGCTCGGGATGGCGACGGGGTCACCCTGGTGGAGCGTCTTCAGCCAGTCGGACGAGACGCGCTGGGGGGTGCGGCTCTGGGTGTCAAGCGCGGTGAGTACGCCCTCCTGCTTCGGGTCGGCAATCGGGTAGGCGGTGCCCTTGGCGTCGACGACGTACTGCTTCTTCGTGACCGAGTCGGCTACGTACATGAGGTCGCCGCCGTTGAGCTGGTTGCGGCCCTCGGTCTTCTTCCAGTCCTTCTTGGCGAAGACGAACGCCGCCTTCTGGATGGCGCGGCCACCGTCGCTGGGGCGTTCGCACACCATCCAGCGCTTGGCCGCCTTGGCCTCGGCAGCGCTGGGCAGGCGGTCGGGGGCGTACGGGATGCCGAGGGTGGCACCGTGCGAGATGTCGCCGTTGTCGAGGACGCCCTCGTCGACGGTCACAGCCTTGTCCGTGTAGTCCTTGAGGAGCAGCTTGGCCGAGGCCATGTTCAGGACCGGATGGAGCTGCTTCTGCTTGCCCGTCGTCAGGACCACGTACCGGGTGGTCGAGTCGCTCGCGATAATGACGTTCGTCGCCGTCTCGTCCCAGTCCTTCGGCGCCGTGGGCTTGAACAGGCCGATCCCGCCGAAGACCGCGAGGATCACCACGCCCATGATCGTGCCGGGCAGCAGCGCCCGCAGCGGCCTGGGTGCTCCCTCCTCCGAACCCGACGGAGAGGGCTGTACGAAGGAGGCAAGGGTGCGCCGCTTCGCGAAGGTATAGGCGTTGAGTTCGTCCCGCCGTGATGCCATCTGTGTCCGCTCTCTCCCCGTGCGGAGCCGTGGGGGCGCGTTCCCCCGACTTCGGTCGACCGGTGTCGACTGTGCGTGCCTCGGGCCGCCGATCGACCGTCGTGCGGCTGCCGTGGCTGTCAGACCCGGCCCCTACTATGCCTGTTACGACGTTACGCGTGTGGCACGGGTAGGGTGCTGAGCCCTTCCAAGGGGCCCGAGGGGTCTTTTCGAGGGGCCTTTGCGTATGGGATTTCGGGAGAGTTCGGGGGGTTTGGAGTGATGGCTTCCGCAACGCGGGCTCGATCGCGGTCGCAATCGAGGTCACGATCGGGTGACCGTTCTGGACAGGGTTCGCCGCATGGCTCCCCTTCTCCTTCACAGACGTCACACATTCCTGCACAGAACTCGCGTGATTCCCGTTCGGGCTCCGGCTCCCCGGCGCCGTATCGCGGGGCCGTGACGCCGCACCTGAAGTCGCGCTCCGGCCGCGGCGGTTCGTTCCGCGCGCAGCGGCTCGTGATGATCGAGCTGGCCGCCGCCCTCGTGGTGTGCGGCTGGGTGGCCGGGACGATGGCGATGATGGCGACCGGCGCGGCCGCCGCCGTACTGCTGGTGCTCGCTCTTGTACGTCGCCGGGGGCGCTCCCTGCCGGAGTGGCTGGGCACCGTGCTCGCGATGCGGGCCCGGCGTCGCGCCGCGGCGGGCACCCCGGTGCCGCCCGGGACCGAGCCGGGTCTCGCGCCCGCCGTCGAGTGCGACCCGAGCCTGCGGACGTACAGCCACAACCGCGGCGACGACCGCGACCAGCGCCCGGTCGGCATGGTCGGCGACGGGGGCTTCCTGACCGCCGTGCTGCAGGTCGAGTCCGACGCCACCGCGCTGCGGGCCGAGCGCAGTCGCAGGCCGCTGCCGGTCGGTCTGGTGCGGGACGCGCTCGAGGTGGACGGCATTCGGCTCGAGTCGGCGCAGATCGTGCTGCACACGCAGCCCGCTCCCGCGCTGCACCTGCCGCAGCAGTCGGTGGCCGTGAGCAACTACGCGCCGTTGCAGGCGCAGACCGGGTCGCCCGCGGTGCGCATCACGTGGATCGCGCTGAAGCTCGACCCCGAGCTGTGCCCGGAGGCCGTGGCCGCCCGGGGCGGTGGCGTGGTCGGCGCGCAGAAGTCCCTGGCGCGCGTCGCCGAGCATCTGTCGAGCCGGTTGCGCGGTGCCGGGTTCCGGGCGAGCGTGCTCACCGAGGAGGAGCTGATCTCCGCGGTCGCCACCTCCGCGTGCGCCAACCCGATGGTGACCGCGCAGGCCGGCCGGAGCGAGGCGCCGCAGCGGCGCACCGAGGAGTCCGGGCGCAGCTGGCGCTGCGACAACCGGCGGCACACCACGTACTGGGTGCGGCGCTGGCCCCAACTGGGCGCCGGTGGCGCGACGTTGCCGCAGCTCATCGCCCAGCTGACGACGGTGCCCGCGCTCGCGACGACGTTCAGTCTGACGCTGGCCAAGGGCGACCAGCAGGACGTCACCATGGCCGGGCACATGCGGATCACGGGGCGCAGCGACAGCGAGCTGACCACCGCCCGGCGTGACCTGGAGCGGGCGGCGCGCCAGGTGCGCACCGGGCTCGTCCGGCTCGACCGTGAGCAACTGCCCGGCGTTCTCGCCACTTTGCCGCTCGGAGGTGCCCGCTGATGGCCATGACCAGCCAGTTCCCCGATCTCGGTGAGCGCCTGCGGACGGGGTTCGGCCTGCTCGGTCCCCGTCACCAGCGGCACTCCCTCTCCCCCGAGCAGCTCGACAGCCTGTCGCTGCCCATCGGGGACGACGGCGTGGTCGTCGGTGTCGACGCCGAGGGACAGCCCGCGGTGATGGGCGTCAACCGCCCGACGCCGTACGACATCGTGCTCATCGGCGGCCTGTGGACGGCGCAGGTGCTCGCGCTGCGGGCGGCCGCGACGGGTGCGCGGGTGGCCGTGGAGACGGGCCGCGCGCAGCAGTGGGCGCAGCTCGTGCAGGCGGTCGGCGGCGGGCAGTCGGGGATGACCGTGCACGACGTGGGGCGGGTTCCGCCGCAGGGTGCTTCCGCCGGAGGTCCCGTGCTCGTCATCCGTGACTGCGGCATGCGGCCCCCGCGCGGGCGGGTGGCCTCCGCGCCCTGGCAGTCGGTGCTGACGCTGCTGCCGTACCTGAGCCCGGTCGCGCCGCGCCTGATGCGCCAGGCCCGGCTCGTCGGCGTGCAGCGGGTGTCACCGGACGAGGCCAACGAGATCGGGCGCGTGATAGGGCTGCCGCGCGGTGAGTACGAGTCGCTGCCGACGCTCGCCGACGGCGTGACCCTGTGGTGCACCGACCGCGACCGGCAGTACGTGATGACGCAGGCGACGGACGCCGAGACCGGATTGTTGGGAACCGCGCGACGGATGGACTGAGTCGTGCGCGCGCGTCGCCGGTTGCCCGGGGACGCGGGCGCGCGTCCCGCGAACTCCAGCCGTTTTCCGCATGATCCGGACATTTTTCGGCGCCGGGCAGGGATCGTTCGTCACGTTTTGGTGTACGTACGCGGCAGGTCCGGGCGCTCTCGGGCCCTACGTGACGCAGCGGACATCCGCGACGGGGTGGACGGGCCTGCCGTGCATGTGGTTTTCGTGATTAGGCTGGGGCAGGACGTGTTGTGAGCACTCGTGTGCGGGTGCCGCTGGCGTCAGGGGGCCAGGGGGTCAGCCCGGCGGATCGAACAGGAACGGTCGGCCCCCAGCACGGCACGAGGGTGCTCGACCACACCAGGAGGCATTGTGAACAGCGATCGGGACGGTATCCGCGGGGGCTGGGATTCACCCGTCGATGATCAGTCCGACGCGGAGTCCAGTGTCGAGATGACGGGCGAGTTCACCATCGACTACGCCCCGCCGGCCTGGTACACGCAGAACGCGTCGGCGTCCGGCGCCGCGCCCGAGCCGCCCGCGCCTCCGGTGCCGCCGGCCCCCGCGCCCGTTCACCCGGCCCCGGTTCCGCCCCCGGCCGCCGCGGCACCCGTCGCCCCCGAGCCGGACTCCGGTTCCGGGAACGGGGACCTGGAGAGCGGCGCGACCATGAAGTTCTCCGCGGCCTCGCTGAAGCGGGAGTTCGCGGAGCTGGCCGCCCGCGACGAGCAGCAGAGCACCGCCGGAACGCCGAACACCGCCGCACAGAGCCCCGACGCCGCGTCCGCGCCCGCGTCCAGCGCCGGTACCCACACCGGTACCGGTCCCGATGAGTCGCCGCGGTCCTGGGTGGACACGCACGGCACCTCCGGCGACGACGCCGCCGAGCCTGCCGAGCCCGCCGAGGCCTCTGCCGACACGGACTTCGCCCTGGCCTCCGCGGACACCGCCGCGAGCGAGGAGACCCCGGGGCCCCCGGAAGCCGCCGCGGACCCGGACGGGGACGACGAGGCGGAGCCCGCCGCCCCGGCCCCCGACACGGCCGCCCCCGACGCTGCCGCCGCCCCGGTCCCGGTTCCCGAAGCCGCGCCCGTGGCCCCGCCCACGGCCCCACCCGCAGCCACCGGCGACGTACCGAACGCGCCCGCCGAGGCCTGGACTCCCCCGCCCGCGCCGGACGGCGGTGTCCCGCCGCTGCCGCCGGCGTTCCAGCCGGCCGCGCCGCCCGCCGCCCCGCAGTGGACCGATCCCGCCGCGGCGCAGCAGCCCCCCGCCGCGCCGCCCGGCTGGCCCGCGCAGCCCGCTGCCGCGGCGCCCGCCCCGCCGGCGCCCCAGCAGACCCCGCCCCAGAGCGGCTACGGCTTCCCGCAGCCCCCGGCGCAGCCCCAGCCTCCGGTCCAGGGCCACCCCGCGCCCAACGCCCCTGCTCCGCAGCCCGGTTACGGCTTCCCCCCACCGCAGCAGCAGCCCCCGGCCCAGATCCCGCCGCAGCAGCAGCCGCAGCCCCCGGCGCCGGGGTACCCCCAGCCACAGGCACAGCCCCCGCAGCAACAGCAGGGCGCCGGCTACGGCTTCCCCCCGCAGCAGCCCCAGCCGGGAGCGCAGCCCCCGTACACCGCTCCGCAGCAGCCGCCCGCCCCGGCGGACCCGCGCACCGGCGCCGCCTGGCCGCAGCCCGTGCAGCACGACCAGCGTCAGCCCACGAACGTCGGCGGCGCCCCGCTCGGCTACACGGCGGCCGTGGAGCTGTCGGCGGACCGGCTGCTCAACAACAAGCGGCAGAAGGCGAAGAGCACCCGCCCCGGCGGTGGCAACGCGCGCTTCAAGCTCGGCGGCAAGAAGGAAGAGGCCGAGCGGCAGCGGAAGTTGGAGCTGATCCGCACGCCGGTCCTGTCCTGCTACCGGATCGCGGTGATCAGCCTCAAGGGCGGCGTCGGCAAGACGACGACGACCACGGCGCTGGGTTCGACGCTCGCGACCGAGCGGCAGGACAAGATCCTCGCGATCGACGCCAACCCGGACGCGGGCACGCTCGGCCGCCGGGTGCGCCGCGAGACCGGCGCGACCATCCGCGACCTGGTGCAGTCGATCCCGCATCTGCACTCGTACATGGACATCCGGCGGTTCACCTCGCAGGCGCCGTCCGGCCTGGAGATCATCGCGAACGACGTGGACCCGGCGGTCTCGACGACGTTCAACGACGAGGACTACCGCAGCGCCATCGACGTGCTCGGCAAGCAGTACCCGATCATCCTGACCGACTCGGGCACGGGCCTGCTCTACTCCGCGATGCGCGGAGTCCTGGACCTGGCCGACCAGTTGATCATCATCTCCACGCCGTCCGTGGACGGTGCGAGCAGTGCCAGTACGACGTTGGACTGGCTGTCCGCGCACGGCTACGCCGACCTCGTCTCGCGCTCCATCACGGTCATCTCCGGAGTTCGCGAGACCGGCAAGATGATCAAGGTGGAGGACATCGTCAGCCACTTCGAGACGCGCTGCCGCGGCGTCGTCGTGGTCCCGTTCGACGAGCACCTGTCGGCCGGCGCCGAGGTCGACCTCGACATGATGCGGCCGAAGGTGCGGGAGGCGTACTTCAACCTCTCCGCGATGGTCGCCGAGGACTTCTCGCGCGCCCAGCAGCAGCAGGGCCTGTGGACCTCGGACGGCAATCCGCCGCCCACCATGGCCCCGCCGATGCCCGGCGGCCAGCAGTACCCGGGGCAGCAGCCCTACCCCGGCCAGCAGCCGTACCCGGGCCAGCAGCCGCCGGCTCCGTACCCGCCGCAGCAGGGCATGCCGCCGCAGGGCCCGCCCCAGGGTCCGCCGCCGCCCGCGCAGCCGCAGCAGCCGGGTCCCCAGCCCGGCTGGCAGGTGCCGCCGCCCCCGCCGCAGGCGCACGGTCAGCAACCGGCGCAGCCGGCCCCGCAGCCACCTCAGCAGCCGGGGCCGCCCCCGGCATGGCAGCAACAGCCGCCACAGCAGTAGGGGCAACTCCCCGAAAGGCCCGCACCATTGGACGGTGCGGGCCTTTCGTGTGTTCCGGAGCGTATCTCCGCGTTATGGGCGCTACGGCGCCACGCCCTGGCCTGCAAAGCGGCAGAGGTCTCGACCAATGTGCGTGAAATGCAGGTCAACTCGTTATTTCCGCAGGCCACATGGGGTTCACCTGCCGTTGACGTGCGTCAACTGCCGCTGGTAAACCAACACTTCATTCCACCTGAAAACTCAGAGTCCAGCCATGCTGTGCGAGCGATGCGTGAGGTCCCCGACCGATGGATACACAGGCTCAGCAAGACAAGCACCACAGAACGGCCCGTCCCGGGCGCCGCGGCGTGCGGCTCCTCCTCGCGGCCGGTGCCGCTGCCTTCACCCTGACGGCGGGCCTGGCCACGCCGCTGAACCCGGCTCCGCAGCAGGCGCAGGCCAAGGCCGACAGCGGCAAGAAGACCCTCACGGTGGCGGTCGCGCAGAGCGTCGACTCGCTGAGCCCGTTCCTCGCGCAGCGCCTGCTCAGTACGAGCATCCTCCGCCTGACGAACGAGTTCCTGACCAACTACGACCCGAAGGACAATCACGTCATCCCGGGGTTCGCCACCGAGTGGAAATCCTCGTCCGACAAGTTGACGTGGACGTACACCATTCGGTCGAACTCGAAGTGGTCGGACGGCCAGAAGGCCACCGCGAAGGACGCGGCCTTCACGTTCAACAAGATGATGACCGACGAGGGCGCGGCGACCGCCAACGGCTCGTTCGTCAGCAACTTCAAGAAGGTCACCGCACCGAGTGACACCCGGCTCGTCATCGATCTGAAGAAGCCGCAGGCGACGATGACGGCGCTCGACGTCCCGATCGTGCCGGAGCACATCTGGAAGGACGTCAAGGACTACTCGAAGTTCAACAACGACGAGAAGTTCCCGGTCGTCGGCAACGGTCCGTTCGTGCTGACCGACTACAAGACCGACCAGTACGTGAAGCTGAAGGTCAACAAGAGCTTCTGGCGCAAGTCGAAGACGCCGCAGTTCGACGAAATCGTCTTCAAGACGTACAAGGACCAGGACGCCGCGGTCGCCGCCCTGCGCAAGGGCGAGGTCTCCTTCGTCGCCGGCTCCCCCGCGCTGACGCCCGCCCAGGCGGCGTCGCTCAAGGGCGAGAAGAACATCAAGGTCAACGAGGGCCCGGGCCGTCGCTTCTACGCGATCGCGGTGAATCCGGGCTGGCAGACCAAGGACGGCAAGAAGTTCGGCGACGGCAACAAGGCGCTGCTCGACCAGAAGGTGCGCCAGGCGCTGTTCCGCGCGGTCGACACGAAGACGATCGTCGACAAGGTCTTCCAGGGCCACGCCGTGCAGGGCGCGGGGTACATCCCGCCGCGCTTCTCGGAGTACTTCTGGCAGCCCTCGGACAGTCAGAAGCTGACGTACGACGCGACGGCCGCGGGCAAGATGCTGGACCAGGCGGGCTACCCGCTCAAGGACGGCAAGCGCGTCGGCAAGGACGGCAAGCCGCTCGACTTCCGCATGCTGTGCCACGCGACCGACCCGAACGACAAGGCGGTCGGCAAGTACCTCAAGGAGTGGTGGGGCAAGATCGGCGTCGGCCTGAAGCTCAACTGCGTCGACGACGTCTCCGTGCCCTGGTACGCGGGTGAGTACGACCTCGCCTTCGACGGCTGGTCGGTCAACCCGGACCCGGACTTCGTCCTCGGCATCCACACCTGCGCCGCTCTGCCCACCAAGGCGCGGGAGACCGCGGCCACCGACAACGGCATCTGCGACAAGACGTACGACGAGCTCTACAACAAGCAGCTCGCCGAGTACGACCCGGCCAAGCGTGCCGGTTACGTCAAGCAGATGGAGTCGTGGCTGTACGACTCCGGGTACATGAATGTCATGGCGTACCCGAACGCGGTCGAGGCGTACCGCACGGACCAGATCAAGTCCATCCAGACGATGCCCACCGCGGCCGGCAACATCTACGGCCAGGACGGGTACTGGAGCTGGTGGTCGGCCGAGCCCGCCTCCGCGTCGAGCAGCGACTCGGACTCGTCCGGTTCCTCCACCGGCCTCGTGATCGGGATCGTCATCGCCGCGCTCGTCGTCATCGGCGGCGGCGTCTTCTTCGCCAGGCGGCGAAGGACCACGGCGGACGACCGCGAGTAGTCATTTCCTACGAACGGTCAACACCCGCACGAGTAACGAGAGTTCGCAGGAACCATGACAGCTGACAGCACTCCCGCGCTCGTGCGGTCCGCGGACGCGTCCGACGGCGATCCGGCCTTCCCGGCCGGGGCGTCGCCGGGCGCCCGCGGCCCACGGGCCCGCAACACCAAGGCGTACCTCCAGTACGCGGCGGCGAAGATCGCGGGCGCGATCGTCTCGCTCTTCGCCGTCCTCGTCACGAGCTTCTTCCTCTTCCGCCTCATCCCGAGCGACCCGGTCAAGCAGATGACCGGCGGCAAGCGGGTCTCCGAGCAGCAACTGGAGAACCTGCGTCACCAGTTCGGCCTCGACCAGCCGATGTGGAAGCAGTTCACGTCGTACATCGGGGACGCGCTCACCGGCGACTTCGGCACCTCGTACCAGTTCCACACCCCCGTCATCGACAAGATCGCCGACGCGCTCCCGGCGACGCTCCTGCTGACCGGCACGGCGTACGTCCTGTACTCGGCGCTCGGCATCTGGCTGGGGACGCGCACGGCGTGGCGCAACGGTTCGCGCAGCGACCGCTTCAACACGGCGTTCGCGCTGACCCTCTACTCGATCCCGTCGTTCTGGCTCGGGCTGCTCCTGATCATCGTCTTCGCGGTGGGCATCGGGCCGATCCCCGGCATGTTCCCGACCGGTGGCCTCGAATCGGGCGGCGAGACCGGCTTCGCGTACGTCATCGACGTGGCGCACCATCTGATCCTCCCGGTCATCACGCTCGTCGCGGTCGGGTACGCGCAGACGCTGCTCGTCATGCGTTCCTCGCTGCTCGACGAGATGGGCAGCGACTACCTGACGACCGCGCGCGCCAAGGGGCTGCGGGACGACGTGGTGCGCCGCAAGCACGCGGTGCCGAACGCGATGCTGCCCACGTTCACGCTGATGTTCGTGAACCTCGGGCACGTGGTCGCCGGTCAGATCCTCGTCGAGACTGTCTTCTCCTGGCCGGGCCTCGGCGGGCTCTTCTACTCGGCTCTGTCCGTGCCCGATCTCCCGCTCGTCCAGGGCCTGTTCTTCGTCTTCGCCACCGCGGTGATCCTCGCGAACACCCTCGCCGACATCCTCTATCCGCTGCTCGACCCGAGGGTGGGCCGATGACGACCGACACCGCTCCCGTCACGAAGACGGGCAATCCGCGGGCGCTCGCGCGGGCCCGCAAGCGCCAGTCCCTGGCCCGCTTCTGGCGTACGTACCGTGCGCACCGCAGCGGTCTGTGGGGCCTCGGCCTGCTGATTCTGATCGCGCTCATCGCCGTGTTCGCGCCGGCCCTGGTCGGCTCGGACGCGCAGAGCGTGACGGACGCGCCCGGTGGCCCGCTGGAGGGACCGAGCGGTGAATTCCCGCTCGGCACCGACCAGTTCGGCCGCAGCGTGCTCGCGCTCCTGGTGTACGGGGCCCGGGTCTCGCTCACCGTGGGCCTGCTCGCGGCGTTCCTGTGCGTGGCGATCGGCACGGTCATCGGGATCGTCGCGGGGCACTTCCGCGGCTGGTACTCGACCGTGCTGATGCGGATCACGGACTGGTTCCTGGTGATGCCGACGCTGGTCCTGGCCATCGCGCTCGCCACGGTGATGGACCGCTCCATGTGGACGGTGATCATCGCGATCGGTGTGACGACGTGGCCGACGACGGCCCGGCTCGTGCGCGCCCAGACCCTGGCCGTGGAGTCGCGGCCGTACATCGAGCGCTCCCGCGCCCTGGGCGGCGGCCACGGCCACATCATGACCCGGCACGTGCTGCCGAACGTGATGCCGCTGGTACTCGCCCAGACCACCATGATCATCTCGTCCGCGATCCTGACCGAGGCGACGCTCGCCTTCCTCGGCCTGTCCGACCCGACCATCACCTCGTGGGGCGGCATGCTCCAGGACGCGCGCGAGGCGGGCGCCGTCAGCGCGGGCGACTGGTGGTACCTGGCCCCGCCCGGCATCGCCATCGCCGTCGTGGCCCTCGCCTTCACCCTGTGCGGCCGCGCGATCGAGGCCGTGCTCAACCCGAAACTGGGGGCCCGGTCATGACGCTGCTTCAGGTGAACGACCTGAACGTGACCTACGCCGGCGGGGCGCAGGCCGTCCGCGGCGTGAACCTGTCCGTCGACGCGGGCCAGAAGCTCGGCATCGCGGGCGAGTCGGGCTGCGGCAAGTCGACGCTCGCGCTCGCGCTGCTGCGGCTGCTGCCCGCCGGGACCAAGGTCACCGGCGAGATCCTGCTCAACGGCGAGGACATCCTGACGATGAAGTGGGGCCGGGTCCGCGCGGTGCGCTGGGCCGGTGCCTCCATCGTCTTCCAGGGCGCGATGCACTCGCTCAACGCCGTGCACCGCGTCGGCGACCAGATCGCCGAGCCCATCCTGCTGCACAAGAAGGCGACGCAGGCGGGCGCGAAGAAGAAGGTCGCCGAGCTGCTGGAACACGTAGGACTGCCCGCGGCGCGCGCGGCGGCGTATCCGCACGAGCTCTCTGGCGGTCAGCGCCAGCGCGTGATGATCGCGATGGCGCTCGCCTGCGACCCGGAGCTGATCATCGCGGACGAGCCGACGACGGCCCTCGACGTGATGATCCAGGCCCAGATCCTGCGCCTGATCGAGCAGTTGGTGACGGAACAGGACCTCGGACTCATCATGATCAGCCACGACCTGGCGGTCCTCTCCGACACCTGCGACCGGCTCGCGGTGATGTACGCGGGCCGCGTCGTCGAGGAGGGCCCGGCGGCGCAGGTCTACGAGAACGCGCTGCACCCCTACGGGAACGCCCTGTCGGCGGCGTTCCCGACGATCGGCGACCCGGCGTCCCGGTTCGCGCCGCGCGGCCTGCCCGGCGATCCGCCGGATCCCTCCGCGCTGCCCTCGGGCTGCACGTTCCACCCGCGCTGTCCGGTGGCCCTCGATGTGTGTGCCGTCGAGGACCAGGCGCTGCGGGACGCGGGGGCCGGGCGCCGGGCAGCCTGTGTCCACGTATCGGGCGGGGCAGAGGCGTCGGACGTCGAGGCAAGGAGCACCACGGCATGACGGAGACTCGGACCCTGCTGTCCGCGGACCAGTTGAAAGTGACGTTCCCCGGGCGGCGCGGCGCCGCCGAGGCGCGGGCCGTGGACGGCGTCGACCTGGACATCGCGCCGGGCGAGATCGTGGCCCTGGTCGGCGAGTCGGGCTGCGGCAAGACGAGCCTGGCACGCACGCTGCTCGGGCTCGAACGGCCGTCGTCGGGAAAGGTCACCTTCGCCGGGGAGCCGCTCAACTACGGGTCCCGCGCGCTGAAGGCGTACCGCAAGCGGGTGCAGCTGGTGCTGCAGGACCCGAGCGGCTCGCTCAACCCGCGGCACACCGTGTACGACGCGGTGGCGGAGGGCCTGCGCATCCACGGGTACGCGGGCGATGAACGCGAGGCCGTCGCGAACGCCCTGTCCCGGGCGGGACTCCGGCCTCCGGAACGCTTCTTCCTGCGCTATCCGCACGAGCTGTCCGGCGGGCAGCGCCAGCGCGTCGTCATCGCGGGCGCGCTGGTCCTGGAGCCCGAACTCATCGTGGCGGACGAGCCCGTGGCGTCCCTCGACGCGTCGGTGCGCGGCGAGATCCTGGCGCTGCTGCTGAAGCTGCGCGACGAACTGGGGCTGTCCGCGCTCGTGGTCACGCACGACCTGGGCCTGGCCTGGAACATCGCGGACCGGGTGGCGGTGATGTACCTGGGCCGGATCGTGGAGACGGGCGCCGTGGAGGAGGTCCTGACCTCACCCCGGCACCCGTACACCCAGGCCCTGTTGTCGGTGCTGCCGGAGGCCCCCGGCGAGCCGGTGGTCCTGACCGGCGAGCCGCCGGACCCCTCGCGGATTCCTGGCGGCTGCCGGTTCCACGCGCGCTGTCAGATCCTTGCGAGCGGGGAGGCCGAGCGGGCGGGTGTCTCCGACGCCTGCCGGAACGAGGATCTGCCGGTGCTTTCCGGTGGAGCCGGGTCTCAGGTGGCCTGTCATTGGGCTCGGGCACGCGTGGCTGAGGGCGCGCCCTAGCGTCTGCGGGGTTCCTCCGGTGGGGCGGGTGCGGGTGCGTTGTGGTTGCTCGCGCCGCGCCACGCCCCGCCCCCAGCGGAGCGGTTCAACTCTTGTGGAACGCCGCCGCCTGGCCGACCTCGTAGTCACCACCCGGCTGCTGGACGATGACGTTCAGGCGGTTGAAGGCGTTGATGCTGGCGATCAGGCAGACCAGCGCGCCGAGCTGGTCCTCGTCGTAGTGCTTGGCGGCGTTCGCCCAGGCCTCGTCCGTGACGCCACCGGCCGCGTCCGCGAGCCGCGTGCCCTGTTCTGTCACCTCGAGGGCGGCGCGCTCGGCCTCGGTGAACACCTTGGCCTCACGCCAGGCCGCGATCAGGTTGAGCCGCGACGAGGTCTCCCCGGCGGCCGCGGCCTCCTTGGTGTGCATGTCGAGACAGCCCGAGCAGCCGTTGATCTGGCTGGCGCGGATCTTCACCAGTTCCTGGGTCGCGGCCGGCAGCCCCGATTCGGCGATCGGCATGTTCGCCCCGACGAGGCGCTTGACGAACCCCATGGCGGACTTGCTGGCGAACATGTTCAAACGAGCTTCCATGACGGGCTCCCTGTGCCGTGGTGAGTGCTTGCACCAACCGGACGGAACAGGCGGGCCCGTTCGTGACATGCCCGCAGTGTGACCTACGCCACCTACGCCTCGTAGGCCTCGACGAGCTCCCGGGACCGCTTCACGTCGGTGCCGATGGCCTCGATGAGTTCCTCGAGCGAGTCGAACTTCGACATGCCGCGCACGAACGCCAGGAAGTCCACGGCCACGTGCAGCCCGTACAGGTCGAGGCCCACCCGGTCGATGGCGTACGCCTCGACGGTGCGCTCGACCGCGTCGAACTGGGGGTTCGTCCCGACGGAGATCGCCGCCGGCATCGCCTCGCCGTTCACGTGCAGCCAGCCGGCGTAGACGCCGTCCGCGGGGATCGCCGTGTGCGGCAGGGTCTCCACGTTCGCGGTGGGGAAGCCCAGCTCGCGCCCCCGCTGCGCGCCGCGTACGACCACGCCCTCGACGCGGTGCGGCCGGCCGAGGATCTCCCGGGCCCCCTCCACGTCGCCCTCGGCGACGAGCCGCCTCGTCAGGGTGGAGGAGAACGGCTGGCCGCCGCCCGCGGCACCGCTCACGTACAGGTCCACGACCTCGACCTCGAAGTCGTAGGTCCCGCCCTGCTCGGCGAGGAAGTCGACATTGCCCGCGGCCTTGTGCCCGAAGCGGAAGTTGGGGCCCTCGACGACCACGCGCGCGTGCAGCTTGTCGACGAGGACCTTCGCCACGAACTCGGCGGGCGACAGCTTCGAGAACTCGGTGGTGAAGGGCAGGATCAGCACGGCGTCGACGCCCAGCTCGGCCATCAGCTCGGCGCGCCGGTGGTGCGGCGCGAGCAGCGGCGGGTGCGAGCCGGGGCGCACGACCTCGCTGGGGTGCGGGTCGAAGGTGACGACGACCGCCGGAACGCCCAGCTCACGCGCGCGCTCCACGGCGCGCCCGATGATCAACTGGTGTCCGCGGTGCACCCCGTCGTAGGAGCCGATGGTGACGACGCTGCGCCCCCAGTCCTGGGGGATGTCCTCCAAGCCACGCCAGCGCTGCACGGTGATTGCTCCTCGCAAACCTGTGTACGACGAATCCGTCTCTGCGGTCTCTGCGGCCTCGGCGGTCCCGACGATCTCTGTGTCCCATACCGATTACGCAGGTCTAAGAGTGCCATGCCGACCGCCCGCGCCTCTCATCGGGCGGCGTCAGGCGGGGACCCGCACCCCTGCCAGGTTCTCGATCATCCGCCGGGCGCTCGGTCCCACCAGCGCGGCCCACGCCTGGGGCGCGCCCGCGATCCAGTGGGCCACCGGCGCGGCGAACCCCGGCACGGTCCGCGCGAGTTCCACCAGGCGCCGGTCGAAGCAGGCGGCGCCCTCCGGCGTACGGACGAGCAGCATCCCCGTGCGGTGCACCAGCTCCCGTGTCCGGGGCTGCCCGCGCCGCACCGCGCCCCGGGCGGCGGCGTCCAGCACGGCGCCCAGGACGGCCGGGTCCCGCTCCTGCCCGAGCAGGACGTCGAGCAGCTCGGCCCGTGGCCCGCGCGAGGCGGCGGTGCCGGGCGCGGCGAGGACCGGCGCGAGCGCGGCGCGGACGGCCACGGACCGGGACCCCAGCAGCTCCACGACGAGCGGGAACAGTACGACGCGTGCGGTGGGGCCCTGCTCCAGGCGCCGGTCGACGAACGCGGCCACGTGCCCGGCCGCGGTCTCGGGCGCGGTCTGCGCCAGCTCCTTCACGAGCCCGGCCGCGCGCCGGGCCAGGGCGGGCGTCGTGATGTCCGCGAGGGTGCGCAGCAGCTCGCCGACACCGGTGCCCGGCTCCTGAAGCCGGGCCTGGAATGCCGTGAACACCGCCTCGGGGTGCGTACTGAGAGCCGCGGCCAGCGCTGCCGCGGGCAGTTGCACATCGCCGGCGACGAACTGCCGCAGGGCCCGCCCCAGATACCCGGACCGCGACTGCGGATCCCGTACGAGCAGGGCGAGCGCGGCGCCGTGCAGCGTGGCGTCGGAGGGGCGGGCCAGCAGGGCGAGCGCGGCGTACCGCAGCAGTCCGCGGTCGGCGTCGTTCGTCGCCCGGACGGCCGCCCGGGGCCCGTACGCCGCGGCCGCCACGTGCCGCGCGGGCCGCTCGTCGTGCGCCCACCGGTCGACGGCCCGGCACAGCGCGGACGGCTCCTCGTCGGCGAGGGCGGCGAGCAGTTCGTCGGCCCGCGGGTGCGCGCAGTCGACGAGCGCCTCGACGAGGCCGTCGACGGCCCGGTGCCGGTGGGTGTGGAGCAGTGCCTGCGCGGCGGTCGCCACGGTGGCGTCGGGCCGCGCGGGCAGGGGCCGCTCGTCGTCGAACCACCGGGTGAGCAGCCGCTGGGCCCGCCCCGGCCCGGCGGCGAGGACCTCGGCGACGGCATCGAGATACCGCCCGCCCTCCTCCCGCGCATCGTGCACGACGAGGCGCCGCAGCAGCTCGAACCGGAGGTCGTCGTCGACGGGCAGCGCCGTCCAGAACCAGGGTCCGAAGGCGCCGCGGTCGGCGAGCTCTTCGAGGACGGTCACATAGGCGGTCACATCGCGGACGCGCAGCAGTGCCTCACTGACCAGGTGCGAGGCCCACCGGCCCGCTTCTCCGGCGCTCCCCGTCGCCTCGGGCGAGCCGAGCCGGCCGGACAACTCCCGCAGACGCACGGCGAGTTCCTCCGTGCCGCGCTGCCGCTCGACCAGCAGCAGCGCCCGCACCACGGGCCCCGCGCGGTGCCGCGGTACCGGTACCGATCCCACGCCGCCCCGCCGCCGGAACACCAGCGCGTCCAGGGCCGCGTCCAGATCCAGGTGCATCCCCTGTATCCAGTCGGCCACTTCCTCGTGCGCGAAGCGGTACCCGACCCCCGCGGGCACCAGCACGCCCTCCGCGAGCACGGCCGACGCCCACCCGCTCACCCCGCCGCGCGTCCCCCACGGGAACAGCTCCTCGAAGGTCGTCCGGTCCAACTCCCCCTGTCCCGGACCCAGGCTGCGCCGCGCCGCCTCGTGCAGCTGCCCGGACACGCGTGCCGCGAGCCGCCGCACGCCGCTGCCCCGCACGCCTCCCGAGACGGCGAGCCGCACCGCCACCCGCAGGCACATCAGGTCCAGGTACGCCGCGAAGACCTCGTCGCGGTCGGGGCGCCCGGCCACCTTGCCGGGCAGCGCCGCCCCGACCTCGCTCAGCAGCCGCAGGGCGAGCGGATGCTCCGCGTCCCTCGGCGCGAGCGCGTCCTCGGGGATCCCGAACCGCTCGCGCGCCCGCCGCGCCTGCTCGGGCGGCAGATCCCCGACCCGTACGCACGCGGGCAGCCGGCCGGCCCGCCCGTGCAGCACGTCGGCGTCGAACAGGGCCCCGGCCTGCTCCCAGTACTCCGCGCGGCACGCCACGACGAGCCGCACCCCCGAGGCCGTCAGCCCGCGCTCGGTCTCCCGCGACCAGGCGGCGAGCCGGTGCGCGAGCACGGGCGGCATCTCCTCGGGCCCGTCGAGCAGCAGCACGAGTGGCTGCCCGGCGGCGCGGGCGACGTCGGCGACGCGCTCCGGCGAGATGTCCCCCAGCTCGCCCGCCTCGGTGTCCCGGGACGCGGCCACGATCCGTCCGGCCCGCTCCAGGGCGCGTGCCACCGCGTCCGAGACCGAGGCGTCGTCGGCGCCCAGGTCGGCGCCGCGCAGCCACAGGGTCGGCGCGGCGCTCCCGCCTCCGGCCCGCCGTGCGGCGAAAGCCGCGAGTTCGGTCGTACGGCCGCTGCCGGGGTCGCCGACGAGCGCGAGCACGGCTGCCCCGCCTGCCGTGAAGTCCGCCAACTCCCGTACGACATCCGGCCGTTCGACCGGCTCGACGCCCGGGTGGCCAGGGCCGTCGCTGCCCACCGAGACGGCGGTCAGGTGCAGCACCCCGGCGAGATTCAGCTCGGCGCCGTAGGCGGGAACGGTGGCGGCGTTGCGTGCCAGCAGCGCGGCGAGTCGCGGTTCCGCGGCGGCGGCCGCGCGCAGCGGGACCGCGAATCCGGCCGCCCGGTGCGCGGCCTGCAGCGCGGTCCCCAGGACCGCGACCACGGCGCCCGTCTCCGCGTCGAGGACGGGCCCGCCCGCGGCCCCGCCGCCGAGCCGCAGCGCGTCGGCCCCGGCGGTCCCGACCGCCAGCTCCATGGCGTTCGCCAGCAGATGGAAGCGGTCGGTCGCGGTGTACGTCACGTCCACGTGCCCGAGCACGCGGGCCTCGCGCCATCCGGCGGCGGCGATCCGTACGTATGCCCCCTCCTCCGCGGGGCCGACCGCCGCGACGGGCAGGGGCGCGGCGCCGAGCCCCTCGGTGCGCACCAGCGCGAGATCCACGGCGGGCAGTTCGACGACCGACTCGGGGCCCACCACGCAGGTCGCACCGCCCGGCGCGTGCAGCACCACGCGCCCGAGTCCGTCCACCGCCTCATGACTGGTGACGACGGTCCCTTGGTCGTCCGCGACGAACCCCGTGCCGCGCGGCCGCCCGGCCAGATCACAGATCCGAACCAGAGGCGGATCCACCATGCCGCGCCCCTCCTGCCGCTCTCCGCCACGCCCCGTGACCTCGACGGTAGGCGCGCGATGATCAGCTGGACAGGACCCGAGGCGAACGCGCCCCCTTCCGCTCCCCCGCTTCACTCCGAGCGCCTGCCCGAAGGGGTGAACTCAGCGGGCGTGGCGGATAGACCATAGGAGGGGAACAAGGGGGAACGTGGAGCGGCGGCCACCCAGAGACCGGACAACCGCCGCTCCACCGTATAGGCGCCGGCCTCTCAGCCGAACACGGCCAGGCTCTTGGCCTTGCCCTTCGACTCCTCTACCAGCGCGAGGAATCGACCCTCCGCGCCGAACACGGCGATCGGCCCCCGCTCCGCGTACTCGCCGGGCATGTCCAGCCGTACGCCGTTCAGGAGCAGCTTCCCGCGACGCTCGTCCACGTCCCACCGGGGGAACGCGACGTTCGCGGCCTCGCCCACCGGCAGCACGGTCAGCTCCTGCTGGAGCTGGTCGAGCGTGCGTGCCGAGTCGAGCTTGTAGGGGCCGACGCGGGTGCGGCGCAGCGCGGTCAGATGCCCGCCGACGCCGAGGTCCGCGCCCAGGTCCCGGGCGAGCGCCCGGATGTAGGTGCCGGACGAGCACACCACGGACACGACGAGGTCGAGCACGGGCGTACCGTCCTCGGCCACCGCGTCCCGGACGTCGTACACGGCGAAGGACGAGACGGTGACCGGCCGTGCCGGGATCTCGAACTCCTCGCCGTCCCGTGCCCGCTTGTAGCTGCGGACGCCCTTGATCTTGATGGCGCTGACCTTGGACGGCACCTGCATGATGGCGCCGGTCAGCTTGGCGATGCCCGCGTCGACGGCCTCGCGCCGGACACCGGACGCGTCGGTGGACGAGGTGATCTCGCCCTCGGCGTCGTCGGTCAGGGTGTTCTGGCCCAGGCGGATGGTGCCCAGGTACTCCTTCTCGGTCAGCGCGAGATGGCCGAGGAGCTTGGTGGCACGCTCGACGCCGAGTACGAGCACACCCGTCGCCATCGGGTCGAGGGTGCCCGCGTGGCCGACGCGGCGGGTCTTGGCGATCCCGCGCATCTTGGCCACGACGTCGTGCGAAGTGAAGCCCGACGGCTTGTCGACGATGACAAGCCCGTCGGGCGGTGGGGTGCGGTCGGACATGCTCAGGCGTCGCCGTCCGTCTCGTCGTCGGCGGCTTCGTCGTCCTCGGGCTTGCGGTACGGGTCCGCGTCGCCGGCGAACGCGGCGCCCGCGGACGTCTCGCGCACCTTCTCGTCCGACTGCCGCGCCTTGTCGAGGAGGTCCTCGATGGTCTTGGCGTTGTCGGGCAGTGCGTCCGCGACGAAGGTCAGGGTCGGCGTGAACTTCACGCCCGCCGCCGCGCCGACCGCGGAGCGCAGAATGCCCTTGGCACTCTCCAGTCCGGCGGCCGCCTCGGCGCGCAGCTCGTCGTCCCCGTACACGGTGTAGAAGACGGTCGCTTCCCGCAGGTCACCCGTGACGCGGGTGTCCGTGATGGTGACGTGGGTGCCGAGCCGCGGGTCCTTGATGCCGCGCTGCAGCTTCTTGGCCACCACCTCTCGGATGAGGTCCGCCAGCCTCTTGGCGCGCGCGTTGTCGGCCACTGGTCCGTCTCCTTAGTAACTGTCTCGCTTGTTGCTTCAGTCTTCGTCGCTGTGGAGCCTGCGTCGAACCGAGAGCAGTTCCACCTCGGGCCGCCCGGCGACCAGACGCTCGCAGCGGTCCAGTACGTCGGTGAGGTGTCCCGTGTCCCCGGAGACCACCGCGAGCCCGATCTCGGCCCTGCGGTGGAGGTCCTGGCTGCCCGTCTCCGCCGCACTCACCGCGTACTTGCGCTGGAGTTCGGCGACGATCGGACGAACGAGGGAGCGTTTTTCCTTCAGCGAGTGAACGTCGCCGAGGAGCAGATCGAAGGACAGAGTCCCCACATACATGTGTGTATCCGGATGTCCCGCCGGTTCGGGTTCGTATGGGCGCACTCTCGTTACGCCGATACGGAAACCGTACACGCAACGGCCGGGGCCGATCGACGGATATAAGTCCCGCCGACCGGCCCCGAACCTTTACTGCGTGGATCAGCCGCGCGGCTTCTCGCGCATCTCGTACGTCGCGATGACGTCGTCGACCTTGATGTCGTTGAAGTTGCCGAGGTTGATACCGCCCTCGAACCCTTCGCGGATCTCGGTGACGTCGTCCTTGAAGCGACGCAGACCGGAGATGTTGAGGCTCTCCGCGATGACCTTGCCATCGCGCAGCAAGCGCGCCTTGGTGTTGCGCTTGACCTCGCCGGACCGGACGAGCACACCGGCGATGTTGCCCAGCTTGGACGACTTGAAGACCTCGCGGATCTCCGCCGTGCCGAGCTCGACCTCCTCGTACTCCGGCTTGAGCATGCCCTTGAGGGCCGCCTCGATCTCCTCGATGGCCTGGTAGATCACCGAGTAGTACCGGACGTCGACGCCCTCGCGCTCCGCCATCTGCTGCGCACGGCCGGCTGCCCGGACGTTGAAGCCGATGACGATGGCGTCGGAGCCGGTCGCCAGGTTGATGTCGGACTCGGTGACCGCACCCACACCGCGGTGCAGGACGCGGATGTCGACCTCGTCGCCGACGTCGAGCTGGAGCAGCGAGGACTCGAGAGCCTCCACCGAACCGGACGCGTCGCCCTTGATGATGAGGTTGAGCTCCTGCACCAGACCGGCCTTGAGGGCCTCGTCCAGGTTCTCCAGGGAGAACCGGATGCCACGGCGAGCGAAGTTGGCGTTGCGCTCACGAGCGGCACGCTTCTCGGCGATCTGACGGGCCGTACGGTCCTCGTCCACCACCAGGAAGTTGTCGCCGGCACCCGGGACGTTGGTGAGACCGAGCACGAGGACAGGGGTCGAGGGACCCGCTTCCTCGACGTTCTCGCCCTTGTCGTCGAGCATCGCGCGGACACGGCCGTACGCGTCGCCGACCACCATCGTGTCGCCGACCCGCAGCGTGCCTCGCTGGACGAGGACGGTCGCCACGGCACCGCGGCCCTTGTCGAGGTGCGACTCGATCGCAATACCCTGCGCGTCCTGCTCCGGGTTGGCCCGCAGGTCGAGCGAGGCGTCCGCGGTCAGGACCACGGCCTCGAGCAGGGACTCGATGTTCTCGCCCTGCTTGGCGGAGATGTCGACGAACATCGTGTCGCCGCCGTACTCCTCGGCCACCAGACCGAACTCGGTGAGCTGACCGCGCACCTTGGTCGGGTCGGCACCCTCGACGTCGATCTTGTTGACCGCGACCACGATCGGCACGTCGGCCGCCTTGGCGTGGTTCAGCGCCTCGATCGTCTGCGGCATGACGCCGTCGTTCGCCGCGACCACGAGGATCGCGATGTCCGTCGACTTCGCACCACGCGCACGCATGGCGGTGAACGCCTCGTGACCCGGGGTGTCGATGAAGGTGATCTTGCGCTCTTCGCCGTTCACCTCGGTCGCGATCTGGTACGCGCCGATGTGCTGGGTGATGCCGCCGGCCTCGCCCGCGATGACGTTCGTCTTGCGGATGGTGTCGAGGAGGCGGGTCTTACCGTGGTCGACGTGACCCATGACGGTCACGACCGGCGGACGCGAGACGAGCATGTCCTCGCCGCCCTCGTCCTCGCCGAACTCGATGTCGAAGGACTCGAGCAGCTCGCGGTCCTCCTCCTCCGGGCTGACGACCTCGAGGACGTAGTTCATCTCGCCCGCGAGCACCTGGAGGGTCTCGTCGGAGACGGACTGCGTGGCAGTGACCATCTCGCCGAGGTTCATCATCACGGCGACGAGCGACGCCGGGTTGGCGTTGATCTTCTCCGCGAAGTCGGTGAGGGACGCACCGCGCGACAGGCGGACGGTCTGTCCGTTGCCGCGAGGCAGCATGACGCCGCCGACCGACGGGGCCTGCATGGCCTCGTACTCCTGGCGCCTCTGACGCTTCGACTTGCGACCACGACGGGCGGGCCCGCCGGGACGGCCGAACGCACCCTGCGTGCCACCACGGGCACCCGGGCCGCCGGGACGTCCACCGAAGCCGGGACGGCCACCGCCGCCGCCACCGGGACGACCGGCGAAACCGCCGCCACCGCCACCGGGACCACCGGGACGACCGGCGAAACCGCCACCGCCGCCACCACCGGGACGACCGGCGAAACCGCCGCCACCGCCACCGGGACGACCGCCGCCGCCACCCGGACGACCGCCGCCACCGGGACCACGGCCACCGCCGGGGCCACCACCGGGACGCGGGCCCGCGGCGGGACGCTGCGGCATCATGCCCGGGTTCGGACGGTTACCACCAGGGGCACCGCCGGGGCGCGGACCGGCCGCGCCGCCCTGCGGACGAGGCATGCCGCCCGGGGTCGGACGGGCGCCGCCCTGACCCTGCGGACGGGGACCACCCTGGCCGCCACCCTGCGGGCGCGGACCGCCCGGGGCACCCTGGCCGCCGGGACGCGGGGCGCCACCCGGACGGGGCGCCTGCGGGCGCGCCATGCCGGTGGAGCCACCAGAGGTGAAGGGGTTGTTGCCGGGGCGGGGACCCGCGGGACGGGCACCTCCCGGACGGGGGGCGCCGCCCTGGCCGCCCTGGCGCGGAGCGCCCTGACGGTCACCGCGGTCGCCACCACGGTTGTCGCGCTCGCCACCACGGTTGTCGCGGTCGCCACGGCCCTGGCCCTGGCCCTGGCCACCCTGCGCGGGGGCCGGACGGCCACCGGGCTTGGGGGCGCCGGGACGGGCACCCGGACGCGGTCCGCTCGCAGCCGGGGCCGACGAAGCGGCCGGGGCGGCGGGAGCCGCGGGGGGCGCCGTGAACTCGGGCGCGGCCGGCGCCGGCGAAGCGGGCTTGGGGGCCGGCTTCGGGGCGGGGGTCGGACGCGGACCCGGGGTCGCGGCCGGGGCCGGAGCCTCGGCCTGCTCCGCGGCGGCCGGCTTCGGGGCCGGCGGGCGCGGGGCGGCAGGCTTCGCGGCCTGCGCGGGGGAAGGGGTGGGACGCGGCGCCGCGGGCTTCGCGGGCGCGGCCTTCTTGGCGGCGGGCTTGCCGCCGTTGCCCTGCTGCAGGGCGTCAGTCAATTTGCGTACTACCGGCGCCTCGATCGTCGAGGACGCCGAACGTACGAATTCACCGAGTTCTTGGAGCTTGGCCATGACGACCTTGCTCTCTACGCCGAACTCCTTGGCGAGTTCGTATACCCGGACCTTAGCCACTTCGCTCCTTTTAGGTCCGGGTTACGCCGGACCGTCGCTACTTCATGGGCGTACTCATCGCGTGCTCATCGAGTGCTCATCGCAATCTCGACCTACTTCCAACTCGCGGGGTACCAGGGCCGCACAGGGGTTCCGTGCGGCGCTTCTTACGGTGTTGCCTGCCCGACTCGGTGGCGAAGCGCCTCCGTGTCGAACGGTCCAGGAGCCTTGAACGCCCGCTGGAACGCCCGGCGGCGGACCGCCAGGTCGAGACAGACCAGGGCGGGGTGCACGTAGGCACCCCGGCCGGGAAGCGTACCGCGATCATCGGGGGCGCATCGGCCCTCGATCACCACGATCCGCAGCAGATCGCTCTTGGCCGCTCGCTCCCGGCATCCCACACAGGTTCGCTCAGGGCATGCGCGGGCATGCGTCCGGCCAGACACCCTTTAGTCTACCTCCCCGTATCGACCTCACCCCTACGGGGCACAAATCGAACGGCTGTTTCTCGTCACATGCTGTCGTGAACCAAGCGCGGAGCGCCCGGGTTTATTCCCCGCCCTGCTCGGTGTCCGGGCGGATGTCGATGCGCCAGCCGGTCAGCCGGGCCGCGAGGCGGGCGTTCTGCCCCTCCTTGCCGATGGCGAGGGAGAGCTGGTAGTCGGGGACCGTCACACGGGCCGAGCGGGCCGCGAGGTCGACGACCTCGACCTTGGAGACACGGGCCGGGGACAGCGCGTTGGCCACCATCTCCGCCGGGTCGTCCGACCAGTCGACGATGTCGATCTTCTCGCCGTTCAGCTCGCCCATCACGTTGCGCACGCGACCGCCCATGGGGCCGATGCACGCGCCCTTGGCGTT
Source organism: Streptomyces sp. NPDC050264 (assembly GCF_040655895.1). Lineage (NCBI taxonomy): Bacteria > Bacillati > Actinomycetota > Actinomycetes > Kitasatosporales > Streptomycetaceae > Streptomyces > Streptomyces sp. NPDC050264. The sequence goes on along the minus strand of NZ_JBFAKV010000017.1, from coordinate 161,805 downwards.
GAGCCCGCTGCGCGTCGAACGCACGGCGATCTTCGTACGGTGACCCGCCTCACGCGCGATGGCGGAGATCTCGACGGAACCGTCGGCGATCTCCGGCACCTCCAGCGCGAAGAGCTTCTTCACCAGGCTCGGGTGCGTACGCGACAGCGTCACGGACGGACCGCGCACACCCTTCGCGACGCGGACGACGTACGAGCGCAGCCGCATGCCGTGCTGGTACTCCTCGCCCGGCACCTGCTCCTGCACCGGGAGGATCGCCTCGAGCTTGCCGATGTCGACCAGCACGTTCTTCGGGTCGCGGCCCTGCTGGACCACGCCCATCACGATGTCGCCCTCGCGGCCCGCGTACTCGCCGAGCGTCGCGTCGTCCTGGGCGTCGCGCAGCCGCTGCAGGATGACCTGCTTCGCGGTGGTGGCGGCGATACGGCCGAAGTCGGACGGGGTGTCGTCGAACTCCTTGGCCTCCTGGCCCTCTTCGAGGTCCGCCGGGTCCTCCGTCGCCCACACCGTCACATGGCCGCTCTCGCGGTCCAGCTTCACGCGTGCGCGGCGGAAGCTCCCGTCGGTGCGGTGGTAGGCGATGAGGAGGGCCGACTCGATCGCCTCGACCAGCAGGTCGAAGGAGATCTCCTTCTCCCGCACCAGACCCCGCAGGGCACTCATGTCGATGTCCACGGCTACGCCTCCTCTTCGTTCTCTTCGTTCTTGTTCTTGCGGTTGAACTCGACCTGGACGCGCGCCTTGGCGATGTCCGTGAAGCCGAGCCGTCGGGCGGTGGCCTTACGGCCCTTCACGCCCGGTACTTCGAGGTCGAGTCCGTCGTCGTCGACTTCGAGGATGCGCGCGACGACCTCGCTCTCGTCGGTCAGCTGGAACCTGACGAGGCGGTCCAACGCGCGGACGTAGTGGCGGTGCTCGGTGAGGGCGCGCTCGGCGCCAGGGGTCCCGACCTCCAGCTCGTACTCACCGTCGCCCATGGCGTCCGTCTCGTCGAGCTTCGCCGAGAGCGCGCGGCTCACATCGGCGACCCGGTCGAGGTCGGCTCCTTCATCGGAGTCCACGACGACACGCAGCACCCGCTTACGTCCTACCGAGGCGATCTCGATCTCTTCGAGGTCGAGCCCCTGTGAGCCGACGAGCGGTTCCAGTAGTTCCCGCAGCCTCTCGTTCTGGGTCGTGCTCATCCGGGTGACTCCTCGGCCGCGTGTGCTGTTGTGGTTTGCCGTCATTCCATGCGCGTCAGGTCAAAGGGTATCCGGTCCAAGGGGGTGTTGCCGTCCACCCAGGAAGGAGCGACGGTACGGTGATCACCGGCCGCTCCGTCTCGACCGCGCCGAAACCTTTCTGAGCATTCCCGCCGCACCTTTCTGCCGAGGACGACCGCCGTGCCGCTCACCACTCGGTCCCATCGGGGGCCACGCCGTAGGAGTCTGCTCGCCTCGCTGGCCGGGGCCGCGTTGCTGACCGGGTGCACGGACGGCAGCGACGACGGCGCCCAGGGCGCGCCCTCGCTCTCGCAGGAGAGAAGGCTGAAGGCGCGGGCGGCCCGCGAGAGCGCGGATCTGCTGGGGCAGTACGACCAGGCCCTCGCGGCGCTCCCATCCCTCGCGGCCCGGCTCGGTCCGCTGCGCGAAGAGGTCGAGCGGCACGTGAAGGCGTTCGGCGGAGCGGCCCGGCCGTCGGCGCTCGCCCCCTCGGCGAGCACCCCGCCGGTCGCCGAGAAGGACGTGCTGAAGGCGCTGGCGGCGGCCGAGCGGGCGCTGTCGGACCGGCGGATGACGGCGCTGCTGAACGCCCCCGCCGAACAGGCGCGGCTGCTCGCCTCGGTGGCGGCGGCCGGCGCCGGGCACGCGTATCTGCTGACGGAGGGCTGACGGGGATGAGCGAGAGCGAACTGCTCGCGACGGTGCAGGCCGCGCTGCGCGCCGAGCACGCGGCGGTGTACGGGTACGGGGTGGTCGGCGGCCGGATCGGCGCGGGTCGCCGGGCCGAGGCGAAGTCCGCCTACGACGCGCACCGCGCCCGCCGGGACGAACTGCGGCGCACGGCACGCGACCTGGGCGGCAGCCCCGAGGAGTCCGCGGGGGCGTACGCGCTGCCGTTCCCGGTGCCGGACGCTGCCGCGGCGGCCCGGCTCGCGGCGGACATCGAGGACAAGGTCGCCGGGGCGTACTCGGACCTCGTCCGGGCGGCCGGCGGCGACCGGCGCCGGGGCGCGGCTGACGCGCTGCGGGAGGCGGCGGTCCGTGCGGTGCGGTGGCGCGGCGGGAGCGTAGCCTTCCCTGGGCTCGCCGAACGGGCGGCGGTGCCCTCCGCCTCGCCCTCGGCGACTCCGCGTACGTGAGCACCTACTGAATTCAGTAGGTGCGCAGTTCTGGAAGGGAACCCCTCGCGCATGGCTTTCGAACCGCCGCAGCGGCTGGTGAACGCGCTCGGCGAAGTGCGCGACGAAGGGGCCTCGGCGTGGCTCGGCCAGGCCGGGACCCTGCTCGACGAGGCCGCGGCCCGGCGCGAGGTGACCGTCGAGCGGGTTCACGTGCCCGGCGGCCGCAGCAGTCTGATCGCCCATGTCCGGGCGCCGGACGGCGCGCCCGCGGTGCTGAAGCTGGCGCCGGAGCGGTTCCGTCCGGAGGCGGAGCGGGCGGCGCTGACGCACTGGGACGGCTTCGGGGCGGTACGCCTGCTGGATCCCGGGGTCAACGACGGGGCACTGCTCCTGGAGCGGCTGCACCCCGAGGTCTCCGTGCGGACGCTGCCCGAGGCGAAGGCGCTGCTCGAGGCGGCGGGCACGCTGCGCCGGTTGTGGACGGAGCCGCCGGCGGGGCGCAACTGCGAGACGGTGCCCGAGCGCACGGGCCGGCAGGCGACGGCGATGCGGGCGAGCGTGGACGCTTTCCCCGAGGTGGCTCCACTGGTCGACGCGGCCCTTGAGTCGCGCGAGGAGCTGGTGGCCGCGCCGCCCGAACTGCGGTTGCTGCACGGCACGTTCCGGCAGTCCAAGGTGCTCTCCGGCGAGCGGATGCCGTGGCTGGCGGTCGGTCCGGACCCGGTCGTCGGCGAGTGCGCCTTCGACCTGGCGCGGCTGGTGCGCGACCGGGTCGAGGACCTGATCGGCTCGCCCTCGGGCCCTGCCATCACGCGCCGCCGTGTCAAGCGCCTCGCCGAGTCCCTGGACGTGGACCAGGAGCGGCTGCGCGGGTGGACGCTGTTCCGGGCCGTGGAGTCCGGAGTGCGGGCGCTGCGCGTGGGGCGGGAGCGGGACGGCGAGAACCTGCTGGAGTTCGCGGGCTGGCTCTGAGACGTAGGCGGTGAACGGCGGCGCCCCGGATTCAGGAATCCGGGGCGCCGCTTCACGCACTCTCGCTCACGCGGTGAGGCGGGCCACGGCCTCCTCGACCGTGAGCTCCTCGCGCTCGCCGGTGCGGCGGTCCTTCAGCTCGACGACTCCGTCGGCGCTGCGGCGGCCCGCGACCAGGATCTTCGGCACACCGATCAGCTCGGAGTCGGTGAACTTCACGCCCGGGGAGATGCCGGGGCGGTCGTCGACCAGGACGCGGACGCCGGCCGCGGCCAGCTTGTCGGAGACCTCCAGGGCCAGCTCCGTCTGGAGGGCCTTGCCGGCGGCGACGACGTGCACGTCGGCCGGGGCGATCTCCTCGGGCCAGATGAGGCCCTTGTCGTCGGCGTGCTGCTCGGCGAGGGCCGCGACGGCGCGCGACACGCCGATGCCGTACGAGCCCATGGTGACGCGGACCGGCTTGCCGTTCGGGCCGAGCACGTCGAGCTGGAAGGCGTCGGCGTACTTGCGGCCGAGCTGGAAGATGTGGCCGATCTCGATGGCGCGGTCCAGCTTGAGGCCGGTGCCGCAGGCCGGGCACGGGTCGCCTTCCTGGACGACCACGACATCGACGTACTCGGAGACCTCGAAGTCACGGCCCGCGACGACGTTCTTCGCGTGCACGCCGTCCTTGTTGGCGCCGGTGATCCAGGCGGTGCCGGGGGCGACGCGCGGGTCGGCGAGGTAGGTGACCTTCTCCAGGCCCTGCGGGCCGACGTAGCCGCGGACGAGGTCGTCGCGGCCCTCGAAGTCCTCGGCCGTCACGAGCTCGACGGCGGCCGGGGCGAAGTGCGCCTCGACCTTGTCCAGGTCGACCTCGCGGTCGCCGGGGACGCCGACGGCGACGATCTCGCCGTCGACCTTCACCAGCAGGTTCTTGAGCGTGGCCGACGCCTGGACGCCGAGGTGCGCGGCGAGCGTCTCGATGGTCGGGGTGTCGGGCGTGGGGATCTCTTCGAGGGCGGGGGCGTCGGCCGCGTCCACCGGCTTCAGGGCGTACGTGACCGCCTCGGTGTTGGCCGCGTAGTCGCAGTTCGGGCAGTCGGCGAAGGTGTCCTCGCCGGCTCCGGCCGGGGCCAGGAACTCCTCGGACTTGGAGCCGCCCATCGCGCCGGCGGTCGCGGCGCAGATGCGGTAGTCGAGGCCGAGGCGCTCGAAGATGCGCTGGTAGGCGGCGCGGTGCAGGGCGTACGACTCGGCGAGACCCTCGTCGGTCAGGTCGAAGGAGTACGAGTCCTTCATCTGGAACTCGCGGCCGCGCAGGATGCCGGCGCGGGGGCGGGCCTCGTCGCGGTACTTCGTCTGGATCTGGTAGAGGATCACCGGCAGGTCCTTGTAGGACGTGCACTGGTCCTTGACCAGCTGGGTGAAGATCTCCTCGTGCGTCGGGCCGAGGAGGTAGTCGCCGCCCCTGCGGTCGTTGAGGCGGAACAGCTCGGCGCCGTACTCGGTCCAGCGCCCCGTCGCCTCGTAGGGCTCCTTGGGCAGGAGCGCGGGGAGCAGGACCTCCTGGGCGCCGATGGCGTCCATCTCCTCGCGGACGATGCGCTCGACGTTCGCGTAGACCTTGCGGCCGAGCGGCAGCCAGGACCAGACACCGGCCGCGGTGCGGCGCACGAAACCGGCGCGGACCAGCAGTTTGTGGCTGAGCACCTCGGCGTCCGCCGGGTCGTCGCGCAGGGTCTTCACCATCAAGCGGGACATGCGCTGGACCTGGGCCTTGGCCATGATTTCTCGACTCCTGCGACGAAAGGGTTATGGGCAGGAGGTTAGCCGGGCGGTGGGCGCGGCCGGAAATCGGTTCTTGTTCAGCGGCGCAGCGGGAGGGGGGCGCCCATCACCGCGTACGGCTTCGGGGCGCTCGGGAAGAGGACCTGGCGGGCCAGGTCGTCGTAGCCGAGGGAGTGGTAGAGGCCGCGGGCCGGGCTGTCGAAGTCGATCGCGGAGAGGATCGAGCGGGGCTGTGCGGCGGCGTCGGTGATCGTGGTGATGAGGGTGCGGCCGATGCCGCGGTTCTGGTAGCCGGGGTGGACGTGCAGCTCGGTGATGACGAAGGAGTCGTCGAGCCAGTGGTCGTGGCCGTGGGCGCGCAGGTACGGCTCGACGACCGTGGACCACCAGTGGGTGCGGTCGTTCGGCATGCCGTAGACGAACCCGACGAGACGGCCGGTCTCCGTGGTGGCGCCGAGGGCGCGGGCTCCGGCGTAGGTGATGTGGCGCAGCACGATCTGGCGGCGTACGGCGATCTCCTCGTCGCTCAGGCCGAAGGCGTACGCCTGGACGGCGAGGGCCTCGTCGACGCGGGCGTGCAGATCGAGGGGCCCGATGGTGACGGCGGCGTCGTCCGTACGGTTCCGGTGCGGCATGCCCGGAGAGTACCCCGAGGGGCCGGACCTACTGGCCGGGTGGGCGTGAACGCCCGGGCCGGCCCTGAGCCGTTGGGCGCGGGCACGCTTGGCGGTCGGGGTGTACGGGCGGCCGGCGCACCGGGCGGCCCCGGGCCGATGGGCGCAAGGCGCCGGGACGCACCGAGATCAGCCCTGTGCCAGCAGCCGCGCGCATACGCCCTGATCGGCGACGCCGCATGCACCGGTGGCAGGACACCGGGCCGATGGGCGCAAGG